>JAHYJF010000002.1 GCA_019428955.1 Burkholderiaceae bacterium | reverse complement strand
GTTTGTGCCACAACCTGGCTCGACACCAACGCAAACACGGTCTCCATCCCACCCACCAGGAAACTGCCGGCAAGCGTGCCGCCGAGAATCTGCCCGACTCCACCAACAGTGACGGCAAAAAACGAGCGCACCAGGAAAATATTGCCGATATACGGATCCACGCTCAAGAGTGGGCTGATCAAAGCCCCGGCCAGCCCAGCCATGAACGAACCAGCTACGAATACAAGCTTATAGGTGAGCTGGATGTTGAGACCGAGCAAGTTCGCGACTTCGGCATTCTGCATCAAAGCGCGGATACGGATTCCGATTCGCGTCCTGTAGAAAACCAAGGCGGACGCGACGAGCAGAAAGACTGTAAACAGTGCGACTAAGGATCTGTACACCGGAAATCTGACCGCTCCGATTTCAAAACTCCCGGGTAGCGGGTTGACCACCTCCCTGAGATCTGTGCCAAATACAATCTTGATCACCTCGGTTGAAATGAGAAAGAAGCCCCAGGTCAGTAGCAGAGTCTCGAGAGGTTCGTCATAGAAATGCCGGATCACTAGATGTTCTAGCAACATGCCTATCACACCTGTCCCGACCGCTGCCAGGAGTGCCGCGATCACAAATGGGACACCCATTCGAGTCGTGGCCCACATGAGGTAGGCGCCGAGAGTAAGCATGGCGCCATGGCCCATATTGATCACCCCCACCATGCCAAAGACGATGGCAAGGCCGAACGCGGCTAGTGCGAGCACCAGCGTGATCAGCGTAGCATCAACTATGACGCTCACCGCATCGCTCAAGGCAAATATCTCCAGGTAGATGCAAGACCTGCGGCGCCATTGCGCCGCAGGTAGAACAGCGATACCACTAGCTCAACAGTACGACTATAGAGGCAGCTTGCAGCGCGCCGGGAGCGGTTGCACAGACTTAAATGACTGCACTTCCTCGAACATGTCGGTCACGCTGGTCCAGTCTTTACGTACTTTCATCAAATAGGAAGGCACCACGATCTGGTTGTCGTCACCACGCATCGTCACTGGACCCTGCGGAGCCTTATCGAATCTGATTCCCTTGAGTGCAGCGCGCAGCTTATCTGTCTCGACTGAACCGGCCTTCTTCATAGCAAGAGCGGCCATGTGTGCGGCGTTATACATTGCCACCCCTACCGTATTCACTAGTGCATCCTTGCCAAACTTGGCCCGGAAACGTTTGAGGAAATCGGCGTTGTTGGGGTGCTTGATGGTCATGAAGTAGTCGAAGCTGACGTAAGTACCCTCCGACACCGCCGGTCCGAGCCCAGAAGTAACCACCTCCTCATCGTCCACCGTCCAGAGCGTGAAATCCTTATTCATCCCGGCAGCAACGAACTGGCGGCGGAAATTGACCGTGTCACTGCCAGTTAGACTATGGAAGATGATGTCGGCGCCTGACGAACGGATATCTCGGAGTACCGATTCGTATTGGGGCGTATTGAACGGGATGTAAACCTCGCCCACCACGCTGCCACCAAGTTCGGCCAGTTTCTGCTTGGTGACCTTGTTGGTTACGCGTGGCCAGGCGTAATCCGAGCCGATCATGAAGAATTTCTTGCCGTGCTTCTTCATCATGTATTCCATGTGCGGCCAGACTTGCTGGGTCGGTTCTGGGCCGAACATGAAAATGTTCTTGTTGCATACGCCAGGGTAATACTCCTTCTCCTGACCTTCGTAGAACGTCGGGTAGAGCAGGATCTTGTTGCTTTGGGTTACCACCGGCCCAGCCGCATTGCGCTCCGCGCTGCTAAAGGTACCCGCGAGGAGATCTACCTTTTCCTGGCGAATGAGTCGATTGGCCTGCTCTACGACGATACGCGGCTCGGTCTTCGAATCGCCAATCACGATCTCCAATTTTCGACCAAGCACACCACCTGCCGCATTAATTTCCTCTACGGCCAGTTGAAATCCCGAGATGTGAGCCTTTCCGTAGACCGTCCACGCGCCCGTCAGGGGAGAAATCACGCCGATCTTAATAGGAGATGCCGCAAATGCGTTGCGAATCATAGCTGGGGCAACCATGCTCGCTACTGCCGTACCCGCTCCGGCGCCGATAACTCCAAGAGATTTGCGTCGGCCCGCATCCAGTCCTTTAACCTTCTTGTCATCGCCCATCTCAGCGCTCCTTTGTAAGCGTTGTTAGATAAATTCTTTTCCCTGACTAGTTCTCAGTACCACCCCGGTAAAGCATTAGAGCCAAGCATCTCCGAATACACGTCAGAGCGTCGATCACGCAAGATCTGATTGTATTCATTCCAATTGCGCTTCCTCCGAGCGTCGGCAAGATTCACGTCGGCATAAATGATTTCTCTTTTCGTTCGGCTTGCGGGGCCACCGATTGGCCAACCAGTGTAGCTCACGATTAAGCTTTGGCCAATGAATGCTTGACCGCGTTCAGGACTCACGCGATCAGCTGCGGCCACGAACACCGAGTTTGAATGGGCAGACGCCATGCACAGGATGTTGGCCATAGCTTCGCGCTTCGGATCCTGCCCAGGGATTGGGACCCAGTTGGTTGGAATGCAGATAATGTCGGCGCCCTGCAGTGCGCAGAGGCGATAGCTTTCCGGAAACCATCCATCATAGCAAATGAATGTGCCAATACGACCAATTGGCGTATGGAATACAGGAAATCCTAAATTGCCAGGCTCAAAGAATAAGTTTTCTTCGTTCCATAAGTGCACTTTTCGGAAGGTCCCTATGTAGCCTTGAGGACCAATCACCACTGACGAGTTGTAGAGATCCTCACCATCGCGCTCGGCGATGCCGGCGACGATATAGATACCGAATTTCGATGCGACATTAATCCACTTATCGCATGTCTCTCCGCCTGGTACAGGCTCCGCAAGAGAAAATGCCTCTTCACGAGTCTCGAATACATACCCTGAATTGCACAATTCAGGAAGAACAATTAACTTCGCCCCTCTCTTTGCTGCGGTCGTAATCATAGACACGCTGCTTTTCAAATTTCCGGCCTTATCGCCAATGATTGGCGCCATTTGAATGCAAGCTACCTTTAATTCGCTCTCATGACGACCCTTCGCCTGTGCCATAGTAATGTCCCTCGGGAAACGCTGATCAATTAACACCCATCTGGCCGGTTGACCTCACCCCCGCCTTAGTGCCAGGCAGGTCGCCGACTATGGCCATTTCCATGACGGGACCCGTCGGCATCAGCTGTATCAGCCTCATTTCTGGCTCCGTTCAAGATTTCAAGATGCGACTAGGATGTCGATCACTCTAACGTTTCAACCCTTAGGCATCAACCCCCAGTCTCTTCCAATGTAGCGAGCAAGTAGTCTGTCCGGTGTTGTAGCAAATGATCTGTCCGGTTTCAGACTTGTCCCGAGAGGGGGACGAGATGAAGCGGACAGAGTTACTACGGGAGATCCGGAAGATGCGATTCGAGGAGGCGTATGGGGGCTGGCAAGAAGGTCGTCTGAGGCAGTGCGAAGCGGCCAGCCTGCTGGGGGGGTGTGAGAGGACGTTTCGGCGTTACGTGGTGCGCTACGACGACGAGGGCCTGGCCGGGTTGATCGATCACCGGCTCGAACAGGTCTCGCAGCGCAAGGCGCCGGTCGATGAGGTGATGCGCATGACCGAACAGTATCGGAGCCGGCACACGGGCTGGAGCGCCAAGCATTTCTTTGCCTGGTACCGGCGCGACGGGGGAGAGCGCAGCTACACCTGGGTGAAGAGCCGGTTGCAGGACTCAGGGCTGGTGGTGCGGGCCAAGCGCCGTGGTGCGCATCGCAAGCGGCGCGATCGCTCGCCGTGGCCAGGGTTGATGATCCATCAGGACGGCAGCACGCCCGTCCAAGCGCTTGATTCTCTTATGATTCAATCACTTGGGGAATGCTTAGGGGGTGGTGGGGTGGCTGACGGGGCTCGAACCCGCGACAACTGGAATCACAATCCAGGACTCTACCAACTGAGCTACAGCCACCACTGAAAAACTGGTCTGCCCGACAGGATTCGAACCTGTGACCCTCAGCTTAGAAGGCTGATGCTCTATCCGACTGAGCTACGGGCAGCATTCCCGGTCGGTTTTCCGCGCCGCCGGGGTACCACTGGATCGGGTACTTGCCGGCAACTCTGGTCGGGGCGAGAGGATTCGAACCTCCGACATCTTGCTCCCAAAGCAAGCACTCTACCAGGCTGAGCTACGCCCCGGAGGGAACGAATTGTAGCGGAAATACGCGCGCTCGTTCACTACGCCGCGCCGCGCACCGCATCGGCCAGCCGATTGGCGCACTGCCTGGCCAGTTCTGCCGACGGGGCCTCGACCATCAGGCGCAACAGCGGTTCAGTGCCGGATGGCCGCACCAGCACGCGCCCTTTGCCGGCCAATTCGGCCTCGACCTCGCGGCGCGCCCGCGCCAGACCCTCGTGCTTGAGCCAGTCGAAACCTCTCGACACCACCACGTTGACCAGTTCCTGGGGATAGAGCTTCAGGGGCGCGCACAGCGTGGCCAGATCCTTGCCGCTGCGGCGCATCGCCGCCAACACCTGCAATGCACTGATCGTGCCGTCACCGGTTGTGTGGCAATCGAGACACAGCAGGTGTCCCGAACCTTCGCCGCCATAGAGCCAACCGCGCTCCTGCATCATCTCGAGGACATAGCGGTCACCGACCTTGGCGCGCGCAAACCCCACTCCCAGACGCGCGAACTCCAGCTCGAGCGCGAAATTGGTCATCTGGGTGCCGACCGCTCCAGCCACTGTTGAGCGCTTCATCCGGTCGGTCACGATGACGTAAAGCAACTCATCGCCGTTGTACCTCCGGCCGCTGCTGTCGATCATCAGCAGGCGATCGGCATCTCCGTCGACCGCAATCCCGAGATCGGCCCTATGCTCCGCAACGGCATGCTGCAACGCCTGCGGTGCGGTGGCACCGCAACCGTCGTTGATATTGAACCCGTTCGGTGACACCCCGATCGGAATGATCTCGGCACCGAGTTCGTGCAGCACCAGCGGCGTGGTTTGATAGGCCGCACCGTGGGCGCAATCGACGACGATGCGCATGCCACGCAGATCCAGTTCCGCGGGGAAAGAGCTCTTGCAGAACTCGATGTAGCGGCCGGCGGCATCGTCGATGCGCCGCGCCCGGCCCAGCCGGCGCGGTTCGACACAGGTCATCGGCTCGTCGATCGCCACCTCGATTGCGAGTTCCATCGCGTCATCGAGCTTGTTGCCGCGGGCCGAGAAGAACTTGATGCCGTTGTCGGCGTAAGCGTTGTGCGAAGCGCTCAGCACCACACCGACCGATAATCGCAGCGCGCGGGTGAGATAGGCGATCGCCGGGGTCGGGATCGGCCCGGTCAGCAACACGTTCACGCCCGCGGCGGTGAAACCGGCTTCGAGCGCGGCCTCGAGCATGTAGCCGGAGATGCGCGTGTCCTTGCCGATCAGCACGGTGGAATGGTCCTGACCGTCGGGCGGTTCGTCGGCCACCAGCACGCGACCGGCCGCATAGCCCAGTCGCATCACGAAATCCGGCGTGATCGGCGCCTCGCCGACCCTTCCGCGCACGCCATCGGTACCGAAATATCTTCTGGTCACGTCATCCTTCCTGTTGAATCTGCGCCGTGGAACTGCCCGCTTCAGCTATTGCCTGCCACACCACCAGCGCATCGCGGCTCGCCGCAACGTCGTGCACCCGCACGATCCTGGCACCGCGTGACACCGCGCACAGCATCGCCGCGATGCTCCCTGCCAGCCGCTCGTCAACGTCCCGTCCGGTGATGGTCCCGATCATCGACTTGCGCGAAACCCCGACCAGCACCGGCAACCCGAGGGCCGCGATAACGTCGAGGCCGGCGAGCAACTGCAGATTGTGCACCAGGGACTTGCCAAAGCCGATTCCGGGATCGAGCACTATCCTCTCACGCGCCACGCCGGCCTTCTCGAGAGTGTCGGCGCGGCCGCGCAGGAATTGCGCCACCTCGCCAACCGGATCGCGGTAACTGGGCGCCTCCTGCATGATCTCGGGCGTGCCCTGCATGTGCATCACGCACAGCCCGGCGGCGCTGCCGCGCACCGCGTCGATGGCTCCTTCGTCCCGGAAGCCGTTGACATCATTGATCATGTCGGCCCCGGCGGCGAGCGCGACCGTCATCACCGCAGCCTTGCGCGTATCGACCGACAACGCCGCGCCGCAGTCACGCAAGGCGTCCAGCACGGGCACCAAGCGCTCGATCTCGACAGCGGCTTCAACCGCGGTAGCCCCCGGCCTGGTCGACTCGGCGCCCAGATCAATGATGTCGGCCCCGGCGGCGACCAGTTCCCGGGCGTGGGCCACGGCGCGCTCCGGGTCGAGCAGCCGGCCGCCATCGGAAAACGAGTCCTCGGTAAGGTTGACCACGCCCATCACGAGCGGCCGCTCAAGCAAGAAGCGATAGCGGCCGCAGATCAGTTTCAATGCAGCGGCGGTGTCGCCGGCTCTGCCGGCGGCTCGTCGGACAGGTCATCGGCCGGTTTGCCACCGGCGCCTTCCTCGCCGGCCTTGCCGCCCGCAGCCGAACCGCCCGAACTGGGCCGGTCTTCGACCGCCGTCAGGTCCTTGGGCGCTCGCGGTGGACGGCCTTCCATGATGTCGTTGATCTGCTCGGCGTCGAGTGTCTCCCATTCGAGCAGCGCCTTGGCCATCGCCTCGACCGTATCGCGCTTGTTCTCGAGGATCTTGCGCGCCACGGCGTACTGTTCGTCGATGATCCGGCGGATCTCGGCATCGACCTTGCGCATCGTCTCTTCCGACATGTTGGTGGTCTTGGTGATCGAGCGCCCGAGGAACACCTCGCCCTCGTTATCCGCATAGACCATCGTGCCCAGCGTGTCGCTCATCCCGTAGCGGGTAACCATGTCGCGCGCGATCGCCGTCGCGCGCTCGAAGTCGTTCGACGCGCCCGTCGTCATCTGGTTCATGAACAGCTCTTCCGCTATCCGCCCGCCGAACAGCACGGCGATGGTGTTGAGCATCGAATTGCGGTCCATGCTGTAGCGGTCCTGCTCGGGCAGCTGCATAGTGAGCCCCAGCGCCCGGCCGCGCGGAATGATCGTGACCTTGTGGACCGGATCGGTCTTGGGCAGCGCCCGCGCCACGATGGTGTGGCCCGACTCGTGGTAGGCGGTGTTGCGGCGCTCTTCCTCGGGCATCACCATCGAGCGGCGCTCGGCGCCCATGATGATCTTGTCCTTGGCCCGCTCGAAGTCGACCATCTCGACCAGCCTGCCGTTGCGCCGCGCCGCGAACAGCGCCGCCTCGTTGACCAGGTTGGCCAAGTCGGCGCCGGAAAACCCGGGCGTGCCGCGTGCCAGGATGTCGGGGCGCACGTCGGGGGCCATCGGGACCTTGCGCATGTGCACGGCGAGGATCTGTTCGCGACCGCGAATATCCGGCAGCGGGACCACCACCTGGCGATCGAACCGTCCGGGGCGCAGCAGCGCCGGGTCGAGCACGTCGGGACGGTTGGTGGCGGCGATGATGATCACGCCCTGCCCGGTTTCGAAGCCGTCCATCTCGACCAGCAACTGGTTGAGCGTCTGTTCGCGCTCGTCGTTACCGCCGCCCAGTCCGGCGCCACGCTGGCGACCGACGGCGTCGATCTCGTCGATGAACACGATGCAGGGCGCATGTTTCTTCGAATTTTCGAACATGTCGCGCACCCGCGCGGCACCAACGCCGACGAACATCTCGACGAAATCCGAACCGGAGATCGAGAAGAACGGCACCCGCGCTTCGCCGGCAATCGCCTTGGCGAGCAGCGTCTTGCCGGTGCCCGGCGAGCCGACCAGCAGCACGCCGCGCGGAATCCGGCCACCGAGTTTCTGAAATTTGGAGGGGTCGCGCAGGAACTCGACCAGTTCCGCGACCTCTTCCTTGGCCTCGTCGCAGCCGGCGACGTCGGCGAAGGTGATGTTGTTGGTGTTCTCGTCGAGCATCCGGGCCTTGGACTTGCCGAACGAGAACGCCCCGCCCTTGCCCCCGCCCTGCATCTGACGCATGAAGAATACCCAGACACCGATCAGCAGCAGCATCGGGAACCACGACACGAAGACCGAAAAGAGCAGTGACTGCTCCTCCTCGGCCTTGGCCTTGACCTGGACGCCGTACTTGAGCAGGTCGCTCACCATCCACAGGTCGCTGGGCGCCGAGGTCGTCATCGCCTTGCCCTCGGTGGTCTGGGCGCGCAAGACGCGGCCGTCGATGACCACGCTCTCGATCCGGCCGGCGCGCGCCTCGTCCATAAACTGCGAGTAGGCGACCTCGTTGCCGCGAGTCTGGCGAGTATCGAATTGCTTGAAGACGGTGAAGAGCACCAGCGCGATCACCATCCAGATCGCGGCTTTCGAAAACATGTTGTTCAAAAAATACGCTCCTTAGGTACGTCTTTCGATTCTACGCAGATTGGGGCGGTCTCGCTATTCCCAACCCCCCAATAGGTTCTTCTAAGCCATTGATCCATAAAGACCTTAACCCTGGCTTATGGGTCGCTGCCCGCGCCCGCGACGGGTTTTAGCCGGCGCCCGAGCAGGTAGGTTTCCGCTGATTCGTCGCGCGAGGCCTTGGGTTTGCGCGGCTCGACCAGCCCGAAAGTCTGCTTGAAACGCTTGACCAACTGGCTGTAGCCGCTGCCGTGGAAACACTTCACCAGCAGGCTGCCGTCGGCCTTGAGGTGGTGAATGGCGAAATCCAGCGCCAGTTCGATCAGGTCGCCCATGCGGGCCGCATCGGCCGCCGCCACGCCACTCAGGTTGGGGGCCATGTCGGACACGATCAGATCAACCCGCTTGCCCTCGAGAGCCCGCTCGAGCGTCTCCAGGACCGCCGCCTCGCGAAAGTCGCCGAGAATGAATTCGACGCCCGCAATCGGCTCCATCGGCAGCAGGTCGAGCGCGATTATCCGTCCCTGGAACGTGCCGCCGGCATCGGTCATGCGCTCGCGCAGTACCTGCGACCACGCCCCGGGAGTCGAGCCGAGATCGACCACCCTGATTCCCGGCCGAATCAGCTGGTCGCGCTCGTCGATCTCGGTCAGCTTGAACGCTCCCCGCGAGCGATAGCCGCGCTGCTGCGCCAGCTTGACGTAGGGATCGCTCAGGTGCCGATCGAGCCAGGCCTTGTTGAACTTCTTCTTTCCCATCGCTCCCTGCCGCAATTGACCTGCACTCGCGTGCGCAATGATTCTACCGATGCGCGTCATCGCGACCCCACTAACGGGTCTAAAATGAAGCGATGAAACTCAACCGAACCTACACCCTGCCGCTCGACGCCTCCGAGCGCAAGGCACTCAAGGGCCTGGCGCACCACCTCGACCCGGTGGTGATCATAGGCGACGCCGGCCTTACCGACTCAGTGCTGGCCGAAATCGGCCGGGCGCTGGCCATCCACGAACTGATCAAGATTCGCGTCTTCGGTGACGATCGCGCCGCGCGCGACCAGCACCTGACGACGATCTGCGAGAGAACCGGCTGCGCTCCGGTGCAACGAATCGGCAAGCTGCTGGTGGTCTACCTGCCGCGACCGCCCAAGGAAATTTCGGCCAAGGGTCCGCACGTGCCCAAAAAGCAGGCCGCCTACGGCGCCACTGCACCCCGGCCAACAAGCGCCAGCACCAAGAAGGCTTCGGCCAAGGCGGCGCGCTCCAGCCCCTCGGCTGCCCGGCCGGCAGCCAGCGGCGCCAAGCGGCGCGCACCGATTGCCAAATCGAGCTGGGCACGACCGGTGGCGCAATCGCCCGGTCGCGCGGCCAGTTCAGCCGGAACGCGCGCAGGCCCACGCTCGGCCAGTTCAACCGGAACACGATCCGGTCCACGCCCGGCCAGTTCAACCGGAACACGATCAGCTACACGCCCGCCCAGATCAGCGGCCGGCGGAGTCCGCACCGGCGTCACCCGCCGGGCATCCAAGAAGACCTGAAGCTGGCGGCGCGCAGCGCGCCACCTGCCGGCCGTCACTGGTAGCGGATCGCAACCACCTCGTATTCGACATCGCCCTTGGGGGCCCGCACCACGGCGACGTCGCCTACGACCTTGCCGATCAGGGCGCGCGCGATCGGGCTTGATACCGAGATCAGACCGAGGCGGATGTCGGATTCATCTTCACCGACGATCTGGTAGGTCGTCCGGGCGCCGGTCTCGAGATCCTCGATCTCGACGGTTGCGCCAAACACCACCCGGCCATCTGACTGATGCTCCGCCGGGTCGATGATCTGCGCGTTCGACAGCTTGCCATCGAGATCGGCGATACGCGCCTCGATGAAACCCTGGCGCTCGCGAGCGGCATCGTACTCGGCGTTCTCGGAGAGGTCGCCATGCGAGCGCGCTTCGGCGATCGCCTGCACCACCGCCTGGCGCTCGGTGGTCTTGAGGCGCTGCAGTTCGGCGCGCAGCAGCGCGGCGCCCCGCGGAGTCAACGGAACACGGTTCAATTCATTTCCCCTTGTGGGTCCGAGCGCAACCGGGAGTGGAGTTCCTGGAGGCTGTAGACGTCGAGTTGCTGCAGATGTTTCATGCCGTCGACCGCGGCGCGCGCGCCAGCCAGCGTCGTGTAGTAGCAGACTCGCTGCGCCAGCGCGGTAACCCGGATCGCGCGGGAGTCGACAATCGCGCCGCGCTTTTGCTCGACGCTGTTGATCACCAGCGCGATCTCGCCATTGATCAGCAGGTCGACGACGTGCGGCCGACCGTCCTGGACCTTGTTGACCGGGGTCACCGGCAGCCCGGCAGCCGCGATCACTGCCGCGGTTCCGCGGGTGGCGAACAGCCGGAAGCCCATTTCATGGAGGTTGCGCGCGACACGCACGATCTTCGGCTTGTCGGAATCGCGCACCGAAATGAACACGCTGCCTGATTCAGGAAGCTGGACCGAGGCGGCGATCTGCGACTTGATGAAAGCCTCGCCGAAGCTGTAGCCGACCCCCATCACCTCGCCCGTCGACTTCATCTCCGGGCCCAGCAAGGTGTCCGAACCCGGGAACTTCGCGAACGGGAACACCGCTTCCTTGACCGAGTAGTAGGGCGGGACGACCTCGGCCCCGATTCCCTGGCTCTCGAGCGAAC
The DNA here is from genome assembly GCA_019428955.1 of Burkholderiaceae bacterium. Taxonomy (GTDB): domain Bacteria; phylum Pseudomonadota; class Gammaproteobacteria; order Burkholderiales; family Burkholderiaceae_E; genus JAGXFR01. The sequence continues at coordinate 30,443 of JAHYJF010000002.1, read as the reverse complement.
GCCCGACCATGCAACGCGCCGCAATCTTGGCTAGTTGCTGGCCGGTGGCCTTGGAGACGAAGGGCACGGTGCGTGATGCCCGCGGATTGACTTCAAGCACGAATACCGTGCTTACCGGCTCGGCGCCCTCCTCGGCCACGATCTGGACCGCGAACTGGACATTCATCAGTCCGACCACGTCGAGCGCCCTGGCCATCATCTTGGTCTGGCGCTTGATCTCCTCGATCAGCTCTGGCGAGAGCGAATACGGTGGCAACGAACAGGCCGAGTCACCGGAGTGAACCCCGGCTTCCTCGATATGCTCCATCACCCCGCCGATCAGCACCCGCTCACCGTCGCAGATGCAATCGACATCGATCTCGATTGCATCCGACAGGAAGCGGTCGAGCAGAACCGGGCTGTCCTCCGAGACCCTGACCGCTTCGCGCATGTAGCGCTCCAGGTCGCGCTGCTCGTGGACGATTTCCATCGCCCGCCCGCCCAGCACGTAGCTCGGCCGGACCACCAGCGGATAGCCGATTTCGCTGGCCAGCTCGAGCGCGCGCGCCTCCGTGCGCGCGGTCCGGTTGGCCGGCTGGCGCAGGCCGAGGTCGTGGAGCAGCTTCTGGAAACGCTCGCGGTCCTCGGCGACGTCGATCGACTCGGGCGAGGTGCCGATGATCGGCACGCCGTTGGCCTCCAGCGCCAGCGCGAGCTTCAGCGGGGTCTGGCCGCCATACTGGACGATGACCCCGAACGGTTTTTCCACCGCGATGATCTCGAGCACGTCCTCGAGAGTCACCGGCTCGAAATAGAGCCGGTCGGAGGTGTCATAGTCGGTCGAGACGGTCTCGGGATTGCAGTTGACCATGATGGTCTCGAAGCCGTCGTCGCGCAGCGCGAAGGCGGCATGCACGCAGCAGTAATCGAATTCGATGCCCTGTCCGATCCGGTTCGGGCCGCCGCCGAGCACGATCACCTTGCGCCGATCCGTGGGCATGGCCTCGCACTCGTCCTCGTAGGTCGAGTACATGTAGGCCGTCTGGGTCGCGAACTCGGCCGCGCAGGTGTCGACCCGCTTGTAGACCGGGCGTACGCCGGCGGCATGGCGGCGCTCGCGCACCACGGTGTCGGTGACACCCAGCAGGGTCGCCAGGCGCCGGTCGGAGAACCCGCTCGCCTTGAGAAAGCGCAGTTCGTCGGCACCGAGGCTCTCGATGGTGCGCCCGCGCAGTTCCGCTTCCTTGTCCACGATGCTCTCGATCTCGGCCAGAAACCAGGGATCGATCCCCGACTCCTCAAAGATGTCCTCCAGGGTCATGCCGATCCGGAACGCGTCGGCGACGTAGAGCACGCGCTCCGGGCCGGGTTCGCCCAGTTCGCGGCTGATGTCGTCCTCGTCGTCGGAACGCTCGTCGAGCCCGTCGATGCCGGTCTCCAGCCCGCGCAGCGCCTTCTGGAAACTTTCCTGGAAATTGCGCCCGATCGCCATCACCTCGCCGACCGACTTCATCTGGGTGGTCAGGTGTGGGTCGGCGAGCGGGAATTTCTCGAACGCGAAGCGCGGGATCTTGGTGACCACGTAGTCGATGCTGGGTTCGAACGAGGCCGGGGTGGCGCCGCCCGTGATGTCGTTCTTGAGTTCGTCGAGGGTGTAGCCGACGGCCAGCTTGGCCGCGATCTTGGCAATCGGGAAACCGGTCGCCTTGGAGGCCAGCGCCGAGGAACGCGACACGCGCGGATTCATCTCGATCACGATCATCCGGCCGTCGACCGGGTTGATCGCGAACTGGACGTTGGAGCCACCGGTCTCGACGCCGATCTCGCGCAGGATCGCGATCGAGGCGTCACGCATCAGATGGTACTCGCGGTCGGTCAGCGTCTGCGCCGGCGCCACGGTGATCGAGTCACCAGTGTGCACGCCCATGGGGTCAAGGTTCTCGATCGAGCAGACGATGATGCAGTTGTCGCTGCGGTCACGAACCACCTCCATTTCGAACTCTTTCCAGCCGATCAAGGATTCCTCGATCAGCAGTTCGTTGGTCGGCGAGGCATCGATGCCGCGCCGACAGATGGTCTCGAATTCCTCGGCGTTGTAGGCGATGCCGCCGCCCGTGCCGCCGAGCGTGAAGCTCGGCCGGATGATCACCGGGAAGCCAAGCGCGCGCTGGACCTCCCAGGCCTCATCGAGCGAGTGGGCGATTCCCGAGCGCGCCGAGTCCAGGCCGATGCTGGTCATCGCGTTCTTGAACTTGCTGCGATCCTCGGCCTTGTCGATTGCCTCGGGAGAGGCGCCGATCAGCTCGACGCCATACTTCTCGAGCACACCGTTGTGGAACAGGTCGAGCGCGCAGTTGAGCGCCGTCTGTCCGCCCATTGTTGGCAGGATCGCGTCGGGCTTCTCCTTGGCGATGATGGCCTCCAGCACCTGCCAGGTGATCGGCTCGATGTAGGTGACGTCGGCCGTTTCCGGGTCGGTCATGATCGTGGCCGGATTGCTGTTGACCAGGATCACCTTGAAGCCTTCCTGACGCAGCGCCTTGCACGCCTGCGCTCCCGAGTAGTCGAACTCGCAGGCCTGGCCGATAACGATCGGCCCGGCCCCGATGATCAGGACGTTGTGGATGTCGGTTCTTTTGGGCATGTCAGATCACGCTCCGAGCGCCCGGGCTTCAGTCATCATGGTGACGAAGCGGTCGAACAGATAGTCGATGTCGTGTGGTCCAGGGTTCGCTTCGGGATGACCCTGGAAGCAGATCGCCGGGCGGTCGGTGCGCGCCAGTCCCTGGATCGAACCGTCGAACAGCGATTCATGGGTCACGCGCAGATTGGCCGGGAGCGATGCCGGGTCGACCGCGAAGCCGTGGTTCTGGCTGGTGATCATCACCTTGCCGCTGTCGCGGTCACGCACTGGGTGATTGGCGCCATGGTGGCCGAATTTCATCTTAAGAGTCCGTGCGCCGCTCGCCAGCGCCATGATCTGGTGCCCCAGGCAGATGCCGAAGGTCGGCAACCCGCGTTCGATCAGCTCGCGCGCCGCCGCGATCGCGTAGTCGCAGGGTTCGGGGTCGCCGGGGCCGTTAGAGAGGAACACGCCGTCGGGTTGGTAGGCGAGCGCTTCCTCAGCGCTGGTCTGGGCCGGCACCACGATCAATTCGCAGCCGCGGTCAGCCAGCAGCCGGAGGATGTTTCGCTTGACGCCGAAATCGTAGGCGACGACCTTGAAAGTGCCGATCACCGGCTCGGTGAAGCCCTTGCCCAGCTGCCAGGAGCCCTCGTTCCAGCGATAGGTGCTGGCACTCGACACGATCTGGGCCAGGTCCATCCCGGACAGTCCCGGGAAGGCCCGCGCTGCCGCCAGCGCAGCCTGCTCATCGATGACATCGCCGTAGTTCGCGGCGGCCACCAGGCAGCCGCCCTGGGCGCCCTTCTCGCGCAGGATTCGGGTCAGCCGGCGGGTATCAATCCCGGCCAGACCGGGAATGCCTTCGCCGTCGAGGTATTGCTGCAGCGTCTGCTCGGAGCGCCAGTTGGACATCCGCACCGGCGGCTCCTTGATAATCAGACCCGCCGCGTGGATGCGCGAGGACTCGACATCTTCCTGGTTGACGCCGGTATTGCCGATGTGCGGACAGGTCAGCGTGACGATCTGGCGGCAGTAACTCGGATCGGTCAGGATTTCCTGGTATCCGGTCATCGCGGTGTTGAAGACGACCTCCCCGACGGTCTGGACCGGCGCACCGATCGAAGTACCGCGCAGGATCGTCCCATCCGCAAGGGCGAGCAGCGCGGGGGGCAGTTGAGGCAGCAAGACAGGCTCCTGATTGGGCTCGATCCGCGCGCCGACCCCGTTCCGCACAGAGTCGGAACAGTTCGAGCGGGGGGATTCTTCAGGCTACGTGGGACGAGCCTACAAACGATAGATTTTAACACGGCCCGGCCTCGGGGCGGGCTGATCGCCGAAGTGGAATCTAGATCACGCCGCGCTTGCGCAGCGCGGCAATCTCGTCGCCGGCATAGCCCAGTTCGGCCAGCACTTGGTCGGTGTGCTCCCCGAGCGCCGGCCCCAGCCAGCGCGTGCCGCCGGGCGTTTGCGAGAGCTTGGGTACCACCGCCGGGATCGCCAGATCGCTGCCGTCAGCGAGCCGGCCGTGGTCGATCATCCCGCGGGCCTGGAACTGCGGGTCATCGCCCCAGTCGGCAGCGCTGTAGATCTTGCCGCTCGGTACGTCGGCCTGCTCCATTACCGCCAGCGCCGCCGCCAGCGGTTGGGTGCTGGTCCAGGCGGCGATGGCCGCGTCGACCTCTTCGCCGCGCCCGGCGCGGCCGGCGTTCGACGACAGTTCGGGGTCGTCGGCGAGGTCGGCGCGGTCGATCGCATGCATCAACCGCTTGAAGATGGAATCGCCGTTGCCGCCGATCACGATGTGTCGCCCATCCAAGGTCGGATAGGTGTTCGAGGGCACGATCCCGGTCAGGTTGGTACCGGTGCGCTCGCGCACCACGCCGTAGCGGTGGAACTCGGGCAACGCGCTCTCCATCATGTTGAAGACCGCTTCGTAGAGCGCGACGTCGACCACCTGGCCAACCCCGCTGCGGTCGCGGTGATGAAGCGCCATCAGCGCGCCGATCACCGCGTGCAACGCCGCCAGCGAGTCGCCGATCGAAAGATTGAGCCGCACCGGCGGGCGGTCGGGGAAACCGGTTACGTAACGGATCCCGCCCATCGATTCGGCGATCGCGCCGAATCCGGGCCGGTCGCGATAGGGTCCGTCCTGGCCGTAGCCCGACACCCGCACCAGGATCAGGGCAGGATTGCTCGCCTTAAGCGCCTCGAAGCCGAGGCCCCATTTCTCGAGAGCGCCGGGGCGGAAATTTTCGATCACGATGTCGGCGCGCGCCGCCAGCCGGCGCACTATTTCCTGCCCCTCGGGGCGGCGCAGGTCGGCCGTCACCGATTGCTTGTTGCGGGCCTGGACCGACCACCACAGCGAGGTGCCGGACGGATCGTCGGGATGGAGCTTGCGCCACTTGCGCAACGGATCCCCGCCCGCCCCGCCCTTGCCGCTGCGCTTCTCCGGCGGCTCGATCTTGACCACCTCGGCGCCGAAGTCGGCGAACATCCGGCTGGCGAGCGGCCCTGCGATCAGCTGTCCGAGTTCGAGCACCTTGAGCCCGGCCAGTGGTCCACTTCCCTTTGGTACGCTTCCCATATCAATCGACCTCGCGGCGGTCACGCAGCGCGTGGGCGATAGTGCTGGCATCGACGTATTCGAGTTCGCTGCCCACCGGCACCCCCCGCGCCAGCCTGGTAACCGCCAGACCCCGGGCCTTGAGCAATTCGCCGGCGTAGTGCGCGGTGGCCTCGCCCTCCTGGGTAAAACTGGTCGCCAGGATCACCTCCTTGACCAGACCGTCGGTAGCCCGCGCCAGCAGGCGCTCGAGGTGGATCTCGCGGGGGCCGATCCCGTCGAGCGGCGAGAGCCGCCCCATCAGTACGAAGTAGAGCCCGTCATAGCTCAGCGTCTGCTCGACCATCAGCTGATCGGCCGCGGTCTCGACAACGCACAGCAGCCCCGCGTTGCGGCGCGGCGATGAACAGGTCTCGCACAATTCGGCCTCGGTGAAGGTGTTGCAGCGCGCGCAGTGGCGGATCGTTGCGACCGCCTGGTTCAGGGCGGCGGCCAGCGCGCCTGCGCCCTCACGATCATGCTGCAACAGGTAATACGCGAAGCGCTGGGCCGACTTGGTGCCGACCCCTGGCAGGCGCCGCAAAGCCTGGATCAGCGTCTCGAGAGCCGCAGTCTGTCCCTTGACCACCATATCTCGGTCGCTGCCTTCAGAACGGCAGCTTGAAGCCCGCCGGCAAACCCATTGCCGAAGTCACGCCCGACATCTTTTCCTGCGACTTCTGCTCGGCCTTGCGCAAGGCGTCGTTGACCGCCGCCACCACCAGGTCCTCGAGCATGTCGCGATCCTCGCCCAGCAGACTGGGGTCGATCGAGATCCGCCGCACGTCGTTGCGGCAGTTGATCGTAACCTTGACCAGGCCTGCGCCGGACTGCCCCTCGACCTCGATGGCCGCGAGCTGTTCCTGGGTCTTGCGCATGTTCTCCTGCATCTGCTGGGCCTGCTTCATCAAACCTGCCAGCTGTCCCTTAATCATCTTCCTGGTCTCCGTCATTGGGTCTTGGTTCAAGCGCGCGCACCGATCCCGGCACGATCACGCCATCGAATTCGTCGAGCAGCGAGCGCACCCGGGGATCGACCTCCAGGGTCGCACTGGCCTGCTCGAGTCGCTGGGCGCTCTCGCGCCTGGCCACCGCCTCGGCGGTCTGCTCACCCACCGCGCCGATCTCGACGCTGAGACGGATGGCGCGCCCAAAGTGCGCCGACAGCGCCTCGCGCACCTTATCGAGCATCGCGCGCTCGGCCATCATGCGCACCGGCACCCGGACCCGAAAATGGTCGCCGTCCCACTCGATCATCTCGCTCTGGCGCATGAATTGATCGACCATGCCGCGGACCGGCAAGACGAGCGCCAGCCCCGGCCAGTTGCCGTCAAAACTTGCCTGGCCAGAATCGGGAGCAGGCACTAGCGTTGGCGGCGCAGCGGCTGTTGTCGCCGGCTTCGGCCGGTCGGATCGCACCGCCCGCGTGCTTGCGGAGGCCGCGCGCGGCGGCGCCACCACTGCCACAGCCACGCGCCGGGCCGCCGCTTCGACGCTAACCGCTGGCGTCCGGGGCGCAGCCGGGGCGGCCCGCGACCCGCTTGCCACCGGCACTGTGTCGGGCGCAAACGCCAGCAGCCTCAACAGCACCATCGTGAAGCCGGTCTGGGCGTCGGGCGCCAGCGCGAGGTCGCGGGCGCCGTGAATCGCGATCTGGTAGTAGACCTGGACGTCCGCGGGGCTGATCAACCCGGCATATTCGGCCAGGTCAGCGTCCTCGTCGCTGGTGACGCCCACTTGCGTCAACGCCAGGCGCTGCATCAACGCGGCGAAGTCAAGCAGCGTACGTTCGAACGGGGCGTTGGCGAGCGCCATCTCGTCGGCGATCGCAACCAGGCCCGCGGCATCGCCGGCTGCCAACGCGGCCACGATGCGCAACAGGTCGCCGCGCTCCACGACCCCGAGCATTTCCTGGACAGCCCCCACCCCGACGGCTCCGGCGCCGCTGGCGATCGCCTGCTCGAGCAGCGACAGGCCGTCGCGCATGCTCCCGGCTGCGGCGCGACCCAGTGCCGCGAGCGCCGCCGGCTCGCTCGCGACGTTCTCCTGCTCCAGCACTTCAGCGAGATGCTGGGCGATGCGCACCGCCGGAAGGTTGCGCAAATTGAGCTGCAGGCAGCGTGACAGAACGGTGGCCGGCACCTTGTGCGCATCGGTGGTGGCGAGCACGAACAGCACGTGCGGCGGTGGCTCCTCGAGCGTCTTGAGCATCGCGTTGAACGCGTGCGTCGAGAGCATGTGGACTTCGTCGATCACGTAGACCTTGTAGCGTCCCGCCGTCGGCGCGTACACCGCGTCGCCGAGCAGCTGGGCCATCTCTTCGACGCCGCGATTGGAGGCCGCGTCGAGCTCGATGTAGTCGACGAAACTGCCGGCTTCGATCTCGACGCAGGGACCGCAGCGCCCACAGGGCGAAGAAGAGACCCCGGTTTCGCAATTGACCGAACGGGCCAGGATTCGCGCCAGCGTGGTCTTGCCGACGCCGCGGGTGCCGGTCAGCAGGTAGGCATGGTGCAGTCGCCCGGTGTCGAGAGCGTGGCGCAGGGCACGCACGACGTGCTCCTGGCCTACGATCGAGCCAAATTCACGGGGACGCCATTTTCGGGCTAGAACCTGATGTGACATGGATGCTGCTGGCTGGTCCGATAGGTACACCGTGCACCGCCGGCACGGTAGGTGGGCGAGCCGTAACCCCGGCACTCGCATTACGTAGCTGTGGCTGCTTCCTTCCGGACCTGACCAGGTTCACCACGATGCGATGCGGGGAGGCCCGCCCACGCGCATTCTAGCAGCGCCCGGCCGAGCGCCGCCCCGGCCCCTGCCCTGCAGCGGCCCTTGAGCTGTGATAATGTTCGTTCGTCACCCCATGATCTCCGAACAGCTCGGGTAACCTGGTGCGAGTGCCAGCGGAAAACCGCCGAAGATCTCCCGGGAAAACCAACAGGAGCCTGCCAATGACAATCAAACATGTGTCGGACGCTTCGTTCGACCAGGACGTGCTGAAATCCGACACCCCGGTGCTGGTCGATTACTGGGCCGAGTGGTGCGGTCCGTGCAAGATGATCGCGCCGATTCTCGAGGATGTCGCCAAGGACTACGCCGGACGGGTAGACATCGCCAAGCTCAACGTCGACGAGCACCAGAGCACTGCCGGCAAGTACGGCATTCGAGGAATTCCGACCCTGATGCTGTTCAGGAATGGCGCCGTGGTCGCCACCAAGGTCGGAGCGCTCTCCAAGTCGCAATTGGCACTGTTCCTCGACAACAACCTCTGAGCAAAGCGCCACGGGCCGTGGCTTCGTCGCCAGGAAGTCACGGTTTCCACCACGTCGCTGTGGACAGGCGCCGATGATAGTTGTACTCTTCCGCCTGCAATTTGCGCGTCGCTTCGGCCGCCGGGTGCTAACCCGATCCGGATACCGATCCCAGACCCGCCTTGAAAACCCCCTTTCTACCCTGCATCCAATGCCACCTGGCCGACCATAGTCGGTCCGATTCCACTGGCAAAGCCTTTCCAGGCCACGCTATCTTGCGACCACCCCCGATGGGGAAGACCAATCGATGCATCTCTCCGAACTGAAATCCATTCCGATCACCCAGTTGGTTGAACTCGCCAACACCCTCGAGATCGAGAACCCGCAGCGCATGCGCAAGCAGGAGCTGATGTTCGCGATCCTCAAGCGCAAGGCCAAGACCGGCGAGACGATCTTCGGCGACGGCTGCCTCGAGGTGCTGCCCGACGGCTTCGGCTTCCTGCGCTCGCCCGAGACCTCCTACCTCGCGAGTACCGACGACATCTACATCTCGCCGTCGCAGATCCGGCGCTTCAATCTGCACACCGGCGACACGATCGAGGGCGAGGTCCGCACCCCCAAGGAAGGCGAGCGCTACTTCGCACTCGTCAAGGTCGACCAGATAAATGGCCAGCCGCCCGAGCAGGCCAAGCACAAGATCCTCTTCGAGAACCTGACCCCGCTGCACCCCGACGAGCCGATGCGGCTCGAGCGCGACATCAGGGCCGAGGAGAACATCACAGGGCGCATCATTGACATGATCGCCCCGATCGGCAAGGGCCAGCGCGGCCTGATCGTGGCGCCGCCCAAGTCCGGCAAGACCGTGATGATGCAGCACATGGCCCACGCGATTACCGCCAATCATCCCGAAGTGGTGCTGATCGTGCTGCTGATCGACGAACGGCCCGAGGAGGTCACCGAGATGACCCGCTCGGTGCGCGGCGAAGTCGTCGCCTCGACCTTCGACGAGCCGGCTACCCGCCACGTGCAGGTCGCCGAAATGGTGATCGAAAAGGCCAAGCGGCTGGTCGAGCACAAGCGCGACGTCGTGATCCTGCTGGATTCGATCACCCGCCTGGCGCGGGCCTTCAACACAGTAGTCCCGGCCTCGGGCAAGGTGCTCACGGGCGGTGTCGACGCCAACGCTCTGCAACGGCCCAAGCGTTTCTTTGGCGCCGCGCGCAACATCGAGGAAGGCGGGTCGCTGACCATCATCGCCACTGCCCTGATCGACACCGGCAGCCGGATGGACGAGGTGATCTACGAGGAATTCAAGGGCACCGGCAATCTCGAAATTCATCTCAACCGCCGGATGATGGAAAAGCGCATCTACCCCGCGATCGACATCAACCGCTCGGGAACCCGGCGCGAGGAACTGCTGATGAACAAGGAAGCGCTCCAGAAGGTCTGGATCCTGCGCCGACTGCTCCACGACATGGATGAGATCGCCGCAATGGAGTTCATGCTCGACAAGATGCGCGCTACCAAGAGCAATCAGGAATTCTTCGACATGATGAGGCGCGGCAACTGAGGGCGCTGGGCCTCAGAGATCTGCTGCAACCCCGTAGATCGCCGCCAGAGCGGCTTCAGTAAGCACGCTTTCGGGCGAACCCAGTCTCGCACCCCCGCTGCCGTCGAGCATCAGCACTGCATCGGCATGCTCGAGTGCGTGACGCGGATCGTGGGTCGAAAAGACAATTCCAAAACCAAGAGCCCGCATGGCGTCGAGCCGCGCCAGCAGCCGGATCTCGTGGCCGTAGTCAAGCCCCGCCGCCGGCTCGTCAAGCACCAGGGTGCGAGCCCCTTGGGCCAGCGCTCGCGCCGTTGCCACCAGGCGCTGTTCGCCACCACTGAGTTCTTCGACATAGCGCGCGCGCAGCGCACTCATCCCGACCGCCGCCAGCGCTTCGCTGACCGCCAGCCAGTCACTGGAGCGCGGCCTGGCGAACATCGGCAGCGGCGCCAGGAGTCCGAGCAACACCCACTCGTCAACCCGGAAGTGGGGCGCCGACGACAGGTTCTGCGGCACATAGCCCACCCGCGCGGCAATTTCCCGGCGCGTCATTGCGGCGAGATCACGTTCACCGATCGTGATCTTGCCGGCCATCGGCGGCACGAGCCCGAGGATGGTGCGCAACAGCGTCGTCTTGCCCGCCCCGTTGGGCCCCAGCAATGCAAGCACCGATCCTGGCTGGAGCGCGAACGACAGATCGGTGCCGAACCGCGGCAAACCCGGAATGCCAAATTCGAGTCCGAAAACCGCCAGCGCGCTGGATTCCGGCCTTGCCCGCACGGCGGTGCCTGTGTGCGGCGGCGTAACCGCGGCCTTGGCGGAAATGTCTGGCTGGTTCATCGACCCGACTCCCGCGGCCGGGAGGCAAGCAGCCAGAGCAGCCCCGGGACTCCAAACAGGGCGCTACTCACGCCCGGGGGCAGGTCGATCGGAAATGCGACCCTGCCGAGCGTATCGACCGCGAGCAGGAAGATGGCCCCGGTGAGCGCCGCCAGCGGCAGCAGCCGTGAGAACTCGGCTCCTGTTATCCGCCGGGCGGCGTGCGGCACCAGCAGACCGACCCAGCCCACGACTCCAGCCAGCGCGACCGCTGCCGCTGCCGCCAGCGCGGCGCCGGCCAGCGCCACCCAGCGCAGGCGCACCGGATCGGCGCCAAGCGCGCGCACTTCCTCGTCGGGCAAGGCGAGCAGATTGATGCGCCAGCGCGCGAACCAGAGAATGGTGAGGCCAAGGGCCATCGCCACGCCAGCCACTATCAACTCGGTGGCGCCGCCTGCGGCCAGGCTGCCCAGCAGCCAATAGGTGATCGCCGGCAGCTGGCGCGCCGGGTCCGCAAGATAGCTGACCATTGCCAGCACCGCCGAGGCCAGAGCCGCCACGCCGATACCCGAGAGCACCAGTGCCAGCGTGGCATCGCCTATCCTTATCCAGCGCGCCAGCGCCCAGACCAAACCGGCGGCAGCGAGCGCGCCGGCGAATGCGCTGCCCTGGAGCGCGGCCTGCCCGAACCCGGCGAGGATGGCAAACGCCGCGCCGCACGCGGCGCCGGCAGAAACCCCCAGGAGGTCGGGCGCCGCCAGCGGGTTGCGAAATGCCACCTGCAGGCTGGTCCCGGACGCGGCCAACGCCGCACCAACCAGGATCGCGGCGACCACCCGCGGTGCGCGGATCCATGCCAGGGTCTCAAACGTCACGTCGGAGGCACTTGCGGGGCCGACGATCAGCGCCACCAACGCCAACGCCACCAGCAGGGCGAGCGCCGGACCCAGCACGGCGGGCCGCGCCGGCGGACTATCGGGGAAGGCGGCTAGTGGCGGACGATCCGGCATGGCAGCGATGACGGGGAAATGACGGGGAAGCCGTTATGCTAGCCCAGCTTGCGGTAACTTGGGCTTGAGCACTATAATGCTCGGCTATTTCCCGTACGTGGTTTTGCGTCCAGGTTTCCAACAGAGCATCTGAATTCGCGCGCGACACGCTGCGCGGCGCGGTCAGACAGGAGAATTTCGATGAAAGAAGGCATTCACCCCCAGTATCGCGATGTCGTGTTCCAGGACATGTCCAGCGATCTCAAGTTCATCACCCGCTCGACGGCCCCGACTCGTGAAAAGATCACGCTCGACGGCAAGGAATATCCGCTGATCAAGCTCGACGTCAGCTCAGCCTCGCATCCCTTCTACACCGGCGCCCAGCAGCGGGTCAACGAAGCCGGTCGGGTCGAGAAGTTCCGCCAGAAATTCGCCCGCTCGGGTCAGAAGGCTTCCTGATCCCGCCCGTCGAACGACGGCATCACCACCGCGCAGCGGCCATCAGGCCGCGGCGGTCGGAAAAAAAAGGCAGCGCAGGCTGCCTTTTTTGTTGTAATAGAGCCCACAATGCGCCCCTTCTTGATCACGTCGGCCCAGGCCGGGAAGCTGCCTCGCTGGGGCTTGCTGCTGCTGATCGCGCTCTACGTGCTGCCGGGACTGTTCGGGCGCGACCCCTGGGCCACCCAGGATGCCGCCGGCTTTGGCATCGCCCACACCATGGCCACCGGCAGCGTCAGCGACTGGCTGATGCCGAACGTCGCCGGCGCCCCGGTGGCCGAGGAAGGGCCGCTGCCCTTTGCGCTCGGCGCCGTGGCGATCCGCGTGGCCAGCGTCATCGTGCCGGGACCGCAGCACGTAGCGCACATCGCTACCGGCATGGTCGGCGCCAGCGGGCTGGTCCTGCTTCTCAGCCTGTTCTGGTACGCGACCTACGAACTCGCCTGGCGCCCCAGTTTTCAGCCCCATGACCCTTTGGGAGCGGCCGCCAGCCGGACCGATTTGGCCCGGGCGATTGCGGACAGTTCCCTGCTGGTCCTGATCGCGACGGTGGGGATGGTCACTCGCGCGCACGAAACGACCGCCGAGGCTGCCCAGCTGGTCTGGAGCTGCGCCTTCCTGTTCGGGGTCGCCCGCAGCCTCGAGCGGCCGCGCCGGGGGGCACTGTGCGCGGCAGCCGCGGTGGCGGCAACCGCCACCACCAGCGGCCTGGTTCCGGCCGCCCTGCTGATGTCGGCCTGGCTGGCGCTGCCGCTCATCTCGCAGCCGTTTCGCCTGGTGGCGCGTCCGTTGTTGACGTTAGGGCTGCCGGTGGCGATCGCCGGGGCCCTGGTCTGGCCGGCTCTGTTGTGGTTCGGGGACGAGCACTCGCGCGCCTTCCTCCAGACCTGGCTCGCGTGGAATACCCAGCAATACGGCTGGCCGAAGGCGCAGGCGCTGGGCTACCTGCTGCGCACCGGCCCCTGGTATTTCTGGCCGGCATGGCCGCTGGCCGCCTGGGCCGGATGGCGCTGGCGCGGCCGGCTCGGCGAACCGGCGCTCGCCCTGCCGCTGATGGTCGCCGCGGTGTTCCTGATTGCGGCATCATTGCTGCAGTCTCCCGGCGAGACCGGATTGCTGCCGGCGCTACCGGCGATCGCGATGGTGGCCGCAGCAGGCCTGCCGACGCTGCGGCGCCGCCTCGTCAACCTGATCGACTGGTTCGCGGTCATTGTCTGGACCTTCTTCGGGTTCGCGGTCTGGGCCTACTGGCTGGCCTACCTGAGCGGACTCCCGCCCCGGATGGCATTCCGGGCCTCGCATATCGTGCCCGGCTATGCCCTCGAGGTTTCCTGGCTGGAACTGGGGCTCGCGGTGGCCGCCACGCTCGCCTGGCTGGCGCTGGTGCGCTGGCGCATATCGCGACGGCCGCCGATGATCTGGCGCGCCGTGGTGTTGTCAGCGGGCGGATTGGTGCTGAGCTGGTTCCTCGCCATGACCCTGTGGTTGCCGGTATTCAACGAGCGCAACACCTATCGCGGAATTGCCGGCCAGCTCGCCCATGCCGTGCCACTGGGTTCGCAATGTGTCGCTGCCGATGGTCTGGGCCTGGCTGAGCGCGCGAGCCTCGCCTATTTCGCCGACGTGCGCTTCGCCGCCACCGGCGGTGGCAACAGCTGCGACTGGCGCCTGATCCAGGACCAGGGTCCGGTGGCACGCGCGGTGCCCTATCCGGAACCGGGCTGGAACCTTGCCTGGGAGGGCCGGCGCCGGCCCAACCTCGATGAACGCTTCAGGCTGTATCAGCGCTCTGGGAAATGACACCCTCTTCGTCGCCCGCTTCTTCGCCCGACAAAGGCGCCCGCAGAAAGTGTTCGCGGTAGTAGCGCATCTCTTCGATCGACTCGTGGACATCGGCCATTGCGGTGTGGGCACTGCGCTTGACGAAGCCGCGCGCGAGCGCCGGCTGCCAGCGTTTACACAGTTCCTTGAGCGTGCTTACGTCGAGGTTTCGGTAGTGGAAGAAAGCCTCGAGCGCCGGCATGTGGCGCGCCATGAAACGGCGATCCTGACAGATCGAATTGCCGCACATCGGGGAGACCCCCACTGGAACCCAGAGCTGCAGGAACGCCAGCATCTGCTGCTCTGCGCCGGTCTCGTCCAAGCGCGACTCGCGCACCCGCTGGGTCAGTCCCGACCGACCGTGGGTCGAGGTGTTCCAGGCATCCATCGCAGCGAGCACGGCATCGCTCTGGTGCACCACCAGGGATTCGCTCTCGGCCACGATATTGAGGTCGCTGTCGGTGATGACCGCGGCCAATTCGATGATGCGATCGGATTCCGGCGCAAGCCCGGTCATTTCCATGTCGATCCACGCCAGCCGAGTCGGGTCTGGCTGGGGTTCGGATGGCAGTTCAGGCGGCTGTGACATAATTTTCTCCATTGCCAATTCTCGCATAGCTCCCCTTTGACCCAATCCACGTTCACGATCCTCTTTCTGGCGGCGCTCGCCGCCACCACGATCATCCAGCTCTGGCTCGCACTGCGCCAGATTCGCCACGTGGCCAGGCATCGCGAACGCGTGCCCGAGACCTTTGTCCAGCGCATCGGCCTGGCCGCACATACCAGGGCCGCCGACTACACCACGGCGCGTACCCGGCTCGGGATCCTGGAGACCCTGGTGGGAGTGCCGGTCTTGCTCGGCTTCACCTTGCTCGGCGGGCTACAGTTGCTCGACACGCTCGCCGCGGCGCTCCTTACCGCCTCGCCGATGGCCGCGCAGGTAGCCTTCATCGCCAGCGTGATCGTGATCGGCGCGGCACTCGACCTGCCGTTCTCGTGGTACCGGCAGTTCGGCATCGAACGGCGCTTCGGCTTCAACCGCATGACCCCGACCCTGTTCCTGGCCGATCTTGCCAAGGGGGCCGTGATCGCTGCCCTCCTGGGGCTGCCGCTGGTGATGGCGATGCTGTGGCTGATGGCCCGTGCCGGCGAGCAGTGGTGGCTCTGGGCCTGGCTGGTGTGGGTGGGATTCAACCTGGCCGTGCTGGTGATCTACCCCGGCCTGATCGCGCCGCTGTTCAACAAGTTCGAACCGCTGCCGGCGGGCCCGGTGCGCGAGCGGGTCGAGCAGTTGCTGGGGCGCTGCGGCTTTGCGGCCCGCGGCCTCTTCGTGATGGACGGCAGCCGCCGTTCAAGCCACGGCAACGCCTATTTCACCGGGCTGGGGCGCTACCGCAGGATCGTGTTCTTCGACACCCTGCTCGCGCGGCTTGCGCCCGACGAGGTGGAAGCAGTGCTGGCCCACGAGCTCGGCCATGTCCGTCATCGCCACGTGCTGCGGCGGATCGTCCTGAGCTTCGCCTTCACGCTAGCGGCGCTCTGGGTGCTGGCCTGGCTCGCTCGCCAGGACTGGTTCTACTCCGGACTGGGCGTCGCGCCGGGCGTCAATGGCTCCGCAGCACTGGCGCTGGTGCTGTTCTTTTTGGTTCTGCCGGTGTTCGCCTTTCCGGTCCAACCGCTCGCGAGCCTGCTGTCGCGGCGCGACGAGTACCAGGCCGACCGCTTCGCCGCTCGCGAGACCAGCGCCGAACACCTGGCGAGCGCGCTGGTCAAGCTCTACGAGGACAACGCTTCCACCCTGACCCCAGATCCGCTGCACTCGGCGTTCTACGACTCGCATCCGAGCGCCGCTGCACGAGTGGCGCGGCTGCTGGGCGAGCGCGGTTGCGAGCGCTAGACTGTGCCGCCGACAGCGATGCCCTCCTCGCAGCTTGAACGCGCACGCATCGTCGCGAGCTTCGGGCGGCAGTTCTACGTCCGCACGCTCGACGCGCCCGGCCCCGACCGGGTAGCGGTAACGCGCGGCAAGCGCACTGATTTCTGCGTCGGCGACGAGGTGACGATTGGCTTGATCGGTGCCGACCAGGCGGTCATCGAAAGCGGCTTGCGGCGCCGCTCCGAGCTCATCCGCAGCGACCGTTACAACGTCAAGCGGCTGGCGGCCAACGTCGACCAGGCGGCCATCGTGATCGCCGCCGACCCGCGCTTTTCCGAGGAGTTGCTGGTGCGCATGCTGCTGGCCTGCGCCCATGCCAATATCCCGGCGCTGATCCTGGCCAACAAGCTTGACCTGACCGGCCCCTGGGCAGCGATCGCACCCCGGCTCCAGGTCTACCGTGACCTGGGCTACCAGGTGATTGAGCTCGCCGTCCGCGATCACCCCCAGGAAACCCGCGCCGCACTTGCGCCGGTGCTCTCCGGCCACAACACCATCCTGATGGGCGAGTCAGGCATGGGCAAGTCGACGCTGGTCAATACCCTGGTGCCGGGGGCGGCGCTCGCCACCCGTGAGATCTCGGAAGCGCTCTGCGCGGGGCGCCACACCACCACCTTCAGCAAATGGTTCGACCTGCCACCGGAGAGTGCAACGAGCGGCGCAATCGTCGATACGCCGGGATTCCAGACCTTCGGACTGGCCCACGTCTCGGAATCTCAGCGCGTGCACGCGATGCCCGAGTACACTGAACTGATCGGACAGTGCCGGTTCCACAACTGCAACCACGTCCAGGAACCGGGTTGCGCGATCCGCGCAGCGCTCGAAAACGGTGCGATCGATCCGATTCGCTATCTGCTGTTTAGCAGGCTCTCGGGGCGCGACTGAGGGGCGGCGCTAGCGTCCCATCCAGGCTGCGATGGTGAGCATCGCGAACAGCCCGATCCACAGCACTACCGAACGCCAGACCAGGCCGACCGCGCTGTTCAGACCGTTGGCATCAGGCTCGGCGCCCGACCACTCGAACCCCGCGCCACCCTCGGCCCAGCGGACCTCGAGTTCCGGATCAGCGATGCGCAGGCCCAGGGCCCCGCCACCAACTGCGATCAGCATCGCCCTCTGGTCACTGCCGGTTCCGGCCGCGACGGCACCGCGCCAGCAGTAGATCGCATCCTCGAAATTGCCCACCACCGCGAAACCGGCGGCGCTCAGGCGCACCGGGATCCAGTCGACCCAACGGTAGGCGCGGCGGGCAAAACTGCCGTAGGTGTGAGGCACGGCGAGCACCGGCTCTTCAGCCACGACCACCGGCACCACCACCGCGGCTTCGCGTTCCTCAGCGTCGGCCGAGCCGTCACTCTCGGCCTCGCCCGACCAGTGCCGCGCCAGCATTTCCGCCAGCCGGTAGATGATCGGTCCGGCAACGCCCGGCACCAGCACGTACCAGAACAGCGGCCCGAAGACGTGGCGCTGCGATGCCACCAGCGCGTGCGCGATCGAGCGCCGGCAGATCTCCCCGACCCCGATATCGGCCGGAGTCCCGATATCGGCTGCGCTCGCCCCGGGCTGCGTGGTCCATTGCTCGACGCTCGCCCGGGCCGTGGCGACGTCGCCGGCGGCCAGAGCAATCTGGATTTCGCTGAACGAACTGCTGAACTGGCGAAAACCAAGCGTCAGGTAGAGCACCACCACGTGCAGCACGAAGACCGCCAGCGGATGGAGGGCCGCCGCCAGCCACTCTACGATCAGCGTGAACGCCAGCACGATGGCCACCACGAACGTCCAGCCGACGATGCCCTGATACTCGCGCCCGGCATCGGTCATCTGGCGCAGCGCGCGCGCCAGCGAAGAGGATGCCCGATAGACCAGGTTGTCCTGCGGAAGCGGTCGTCCCTGCTCGATCAGCAGCGCGAAGATCAGTGCGATGAAACCCATGTTGTGTCTCCTCCTCGGGCAGGGGTCCTTGCGGTTCAGGCGGCGCTCAGGAACCGGTAGAGGTTGCGCAGCATCGCCGCGGTCGCTCCCCAGATGAAATACTCATCACGCTCGGCTGACGGCTGGTATGGCATCGAGAAAAAAGTCCGTTCGGCAGCGTCGAGCACTATCCTGCGGCGCTGGTGATTGCGCGGGTCCATCAGGAATCCTAACGGAACTTCGAAGATCTCGGCCACTTCGGCCGGATCGGGCAGCAGCGCGATACCAGGCGCGACCAGCCCGACCACCGGCGTGACCAGGTATCCGGTGACCGTGTGGTACTCAGGCATGCTGCCGATGATCTCGACTTTCTCCGGGCCGAGTCCGATTTCCTCGTGAGCCTCACGCAGCGCCGTGGCGACCGCGCCGTCGTCGTGCTCCTCGGCACTGCCGCCGGGGAACGCGATCTGCCCGGAATGGTGCTTGAGGTGTGCGGTGCGCTGCGTGAGCAGCACGGTTGGGCTGTCGGCGTGGGTCACGACCGCGATCAGCACCGAGGCCGGCCGAGTGGCCGCCTGCGTCGCCCGCGCCTGGTCGCCGCGCATTTCCGGCTGCCACTGCGGAGGCGCGCGAAACCGCCCGCGCAGCGCTTCCGGCATCAGTGCGTCGCGGCCGACGGGGGCGAGCTCATCGAGTCCCGCCTCGATCGGGATCATCCGGGGATCGAAAATGGGCAGCAAATAGACTCCGGAAACGAAGAAGGCGCCCGCGGGCGCCTTCGTTGGATCACTGAGCAGTAGTCTGCTTGACGCGACTGGGCAGCTTTTCCTTGATCCGCGCCGACTTGCCGGAACGATCGCGCAGGTAGTAGAGCTTGGCGCGGCGGACATCGCCGCGGCGCTTGACTTCGATGCCGGCGATCAGCGGCGAATGGAGCTGGAAGGTCCGCTCCACGCCTTCGCCCGACGAAATCTTGCGCACGATGAACGAGGAGTTCAGGCCGCGATTGCGCTTGGCGATTACCACGCCTTCAAAGGCCTGGACCCGCTTGCGCGCGCCTTCAACCACGTTGACGCTGACGATCACCGTGTCGCCGGGGGCGAATTCCGGGATCACCGCGCCCAGACGGGCGATTTCCTGCTGTTCAAGTTCTTGGATGAGATCCATAACGACTCCTGTTGCCATCGTGCCACGGGACTTGGGGGTCGATGTTGATTGTCGCCCGGGCAGAGGATGGGGCACCGCCGTGCGCCGGACAAGCAAGGACAAAATCAGACGCAAAAGCGGCAAAGCGAGTAATTATAGCGGATTCTTTTGCGCAAGTAGCCCCGCGAGCGCTCGCTCGTCGGCGGCGTCAAGCAGACCGAGTTGTCGAGCCCGTTCGATCAGGTCGGGGCGCCGCTCCAGCGTCAGTTCCAGCGCACGGTCGCGGCGCCAGCGCGCGATCCGTGCGTGGTGCCCCGAAACGAGCACCTCGGGAACACGCTCGCCGTCGAGCACCTCCGGCCTGGTGTAGTGGGGGCAGTCGAGCAGGCCGTTGGCAAAGGAGTCGCAAACTACCGATTCGGGGTCGTTGGTCGCACCCGGCAGGTGGCGCACGACCGCGTCGATCAGCATCATCGCCGGCAGTTCTCCCCCGGACACCACGAACTCGCCGATCGCAATCTCCTCGTCGACCGAGCGCTCGATCAGGCGCTGGTCGACCGCTTCGTAGCGGCCGGCGAGCAGGGTCAGGAACGGCAGCGCGGCCAGTTCGACCACCCGTTGATGGGTGAGTTGGCGGCCCTGGGGCGAAAGATAGATTACCGGGCCAGGATTTACGCCCTGGGCAGCGCGGACAGCGGCGATCGCTGCCAGCAGCGGCTCTGCCAGCATCACCATACCCGGCCCGCCACCATAGGGCCGGTCATCGACCGTGCGATGGGGGTCGCTGACGAAATCCCGCGGATTCCAACGCGCCAGAGACCAGAGGCCGCGGCTTAGCGCCCGGGAGGTAATGCCGTGGTCGGCGATCGCGTCGAACATCTCCGGGAACAGCGTGATGACGTCGACACGCAGCTGGGCCGGCAAGGCGGAATCGTTCACCAGGATCGCTCCTCAGTAATCGCGGCGCCAGTCGACCACGATCCGGCGCGACTCCAGTTCGACCGAGACGACGTGGGAGGATACGAACGGAATGAGCGTTTCGCCCTCGGCGTCGACCACCCTCAGGATCGGATCGGCACCGAAATCCTCGACTGCCGCCACGGTGCCCAGCGCCGTTCCGTCACTGGCCAGCACCGAGCAACCGACCAGGTCGACCCAGTAGTATTCGTCCGGCTCGGTGGCCGGAAAATCGGCGCGGCTCAGCAACAGCGCGCTGCCCTTGAGCGCCAGAGCGGCGTCTCGATCAGCGCAGCCATCAATCTGGGCCACCAGCGTCAGGCCCTGCAGCCGCAGTTGTGTGATCTCGCGCCGCTGCGGCCGGGCACCGACGCCGGTAGCTATCCAGCAACTGCGCGCGCCCCGCAGCAAGGAGTCGGGGGCGGCTTCGTGGGGCGAAATCTTGATCCAGCCCGCCAGGCCATAGGCGTCGGAAATCCGACCGACCTCGACGAGGTCAGCCGGAATGGCTTCGTTGGGTTGCGCTGGCGCCGCGAGCGGCGCCTTGGGACCGGGACTGGCCGGGCGGCGACGCCCTCGCGCCGCTGGCAGCGAACGCCCCGGACCGGAGCTCGGCCGACGCGGCGGCGAGCCCACGTTCACGAGCTAGTCAGACCGGTGCTTTCTTGGCTGCCTGATCGAGCAGGCGGCCGACCGTGTCGGTTACCTGAGCGCCGCGCTCTTTCCAGAACGCAACACGATCAAGGGCCACGACCAGTTCCGATTCGCCGCCGGTGGCGATCGGGTTGTAGTACCCGAGACGCTCCAGAAAACGGCCATCGCGACGATTCTGTTTGTCGGTCGCAATGATGTTGTAGAACGGGCGCTTCTTGGCCCCGCCGCGGGACAGGCGGATGACGACCATGCGGTTTCCTCTGCGTTAAACGGTAAAGGCCGCGCGAAACGCGCGGCGAAGAACTGCACATTATACGTCCCGGCATGCACCGACGGCAAACTGCCCGGGCGTGCGCTCCTAGCCGAACTGCTCCTCGGTCAGTGCCAGCACCCCGGCCCCGCCCGCCACCACCGCCGTGCCCAGGCCGGGAGCCTGGGTCAGGAGGTGATCGGCATAGAAGCGCGCGGTGGCGATCTTGGCGGTGAGGAAGCCCTGGTCGGCACCCTCGCCCAGCAACTCTTCATCGGCGGAGAGCGCTGCCCGCGCCATCTGCCAACCGCCCAGCACGATCCCGGCCAAACGCAGATAGGGCACGCTGCCGGCGAAGACCGAGCGGACGTCGTTGTTGAACTCCTGGAGCACGAAATCGACCACAGCCTCGAGGGCAGCCCGACCAGCGCCCAGGCGCTCGCCGATCACGTCGAAATGCTCGCCGCTGCGCGCACCCAGTTCTTCCTCGGTGGCCCGGATCGCGGCAATCACTGCGCGCGCCGTGGCACCGGCGTCGCGCACGGTCTTGCGGCCGACCAGGTCGTTGGCCTGGATCGCGGTCGTGCCCTCGTAGATCGGCAGGATACGGGCGTCGCGATAGTACTGGGCCGCGCCGGTCTCCTCGATGAATCCCATCCCACCATGGATCTGCACCCCGAGTGAGGCGATTTCAACCGCGAACTCGGTCGACCAGCCCTTGACGATCGGCACCAGGTACTCATAGAGCGCCTGGCTCCGGGCGCGCTCGTCGCCATCGGCGGCGTGCGCTGCCCGGTCGCTGGTGGCGGCCGCGAAATAGGCCAGCGCGCGCATCGCTTCGGTGCCGGCCTTCATGGTCATCAGCATCCGGCGGACATCGGGATGATGGATGATGGTGACCGGAGCGCTGGAACCGGCGACATCGCGCGACTGGGTGCGCTCGCGCGCATAGCCGAGCGCCTTCTGGTAGGCGCGATCGCTGACCGCCACGCCCTGGAGTCCGACTGCGAAACGGGCGGCATTCATCATCACGAACATGTGCTCGAGACCGCGATTCTCCTTGCCGACCAGGTAGCCAATCGCGCCTGCGGCCTCGGCCCCGGCTTCGCCAACCGGGAACTTGCCGTCGCCAAAGAGCAGGACCGCGGTCGGGCTCGCCTTGATCCCGAGCTTGTGCTCGAGCGAGGCGCACCAGACATCGTTGCGTTCGCCCAGCGAACCGTCGCCATGGACCATGACCTTGGGCACCACGAACAGCGATATTCCCCTCACTCCCGGCGGCGCGCCCTCGATGCGCGCCAGCACCAGGTGAACGATGTTCTCGGCCAGATCATGCTCGCCGTAGGTGATGAAGATCTTCTCGCCGAAGATCCGGTAGCTGCCGTCATCCTGCGGAACCGCGCGGGTGCGTACCACCGCGAGGTCGGAACCGGCCTGCGACTCGGTGAGGTTCATGGTGCCGGTCCACTTGCCGGCGACCATGTTGGGCACGAAGCGCGCCTGTTGCTCTTCGGAGCCCGCCACCATCAGGGCTTCGATCGCCCCGTCGGTCAGCAGCGGCGCCAGGGCGAACGACATGTTGGAGGCGTGCAGCATCTCCATGCACGGGGTGGCGACGAGTTTCGCGAGGCCCTGTCCGCCATGCTCGAGCGAATGCTGGATACCCTGCCAGCCCGCCGTGCCAAACTGCTCGAAGGCCGAGCGAAACCCCGGCGAAGTGCTCACCTCGCCGTTGGCGAGCGTTGCGGGCTCGAGGTCGCCGCCATGGTTGAGCGGAGCGATCACCTCGCTGTTGAACCGCGCGCACTCCTCGAGCACGGCCTGGGCAGTTTCGAAGTTCGAATCCTCCAGGCCGGGCAAGGCCGCGATGGTATCGATCGCCGCGGCATGGCGCAGCGTGAACAGCATTTCGTTAAGGGGTGCGCGATACGACATTGCCGTCTCCGTTCATTACCGTTCGCCCGTCTGCGTGGGCTACGGTGCGACGGGGCGGAGTGCCGCCCCGCTGCTCTGCCCTACTCGAGCGCGCTGGTGAGCTCGGGAAGCACCTGGAAGAGGTCGGCAACCAGCCCGTAGTCAGCGACGCCAAAGATCGGCGATTCCTCGTCCTTGTTGATGGCGACGATCACCTTGCTGTCCTTCATTCCAGCGAGATGCTGGATCGCGCCCGAGATGCCGATCGCGATGTAGAGCTGGGGGGCAACGATCTTGCCGGTCTGGCCGACTTGCCAGTCGTTGGGAGCGTAGCCGGCGTCGACCGCCGCGCGCGACGCGCCGATCGCGGCGCCCAGGCGGTCGGCGAGCGGTTCGAGCAGCTTCTTGAAATTATCTTCCGAACCGACGCCGCGACCGCCGGCGATAACCACGCGGGCGGCGGTGAGTTCAGGGCGGTCGCTCTTGGCGAGCTCGCGACCGATGAAGCTGGTGAGGCCGGTGTCGGCGACGGCGTCGACCGGCTCGATGGCAGCCGATCCACCACTGGCAGCCACCGCGTCGAAACCGGTGGTCCGCACGGTGATGACTTTGACCGGATCACCCGACTGCACCGTGGCTTCCGCGTTGCCCGCGTAGATCGGCCGCACGAAGGTGTCGGCCGAGACCACCGCGGTGATCTCCGAGACCTGGGCCACGTCGAGGCGAGCCGCGACGCGGGGCGCGAAATTCTTGCCGAAGGCGGTCGCCGGCGCCAGGATGTGGCTGTAGCCGTCGGCCATCGCGAGCACCTGCTCGGCGAGGTTCTCGGCCAACTGGTTGCCAAGCTGGGCGGCGTCGGCAACCCGCACCCGCTTTACCCCCGGGATTTGCGCTGCCGCCTGGGCCGCTGCGGCGCAGTTCTCGCCGGCCACCAGGACGTCGATATCGCCGCCAATCTGCACGGCGGCGGCGATCGTGTTGAGGGTGCTCGGCTTGAGGATTTGATTGTCGTGTTCGGCGATGACGAGGGATGTCATTTCATTGACCTCTGTTCAGATGACCTTGGCTTCGTTGCGCAGCTTGTCGACCAGGGCGGCCACGTCGGCGACCTTGATCCCGGCCTTGCGCGCTGGCGGCGGCGTAACCTTGAGTGTTTTCAGGCGCGGCGCGACATCGACGCCGAGATCCGCTGGCTTGAGCACGTCGAGCTGCTTCTTCTTGGCCTTCATGATGTTCGGCAGCGTCACGTAGCGCGGCTCGTTGAGCCGCAGATCGGCAGTGACCACGGCCGGCAGCTTGATCTCGAGGATCTCGAGGCCGCCGTCGACTTCGCGTGTCACCGTTGCCTTGCCGTCGGCTACCTCGACCTTGGAAGCAAACGCGGCCTGGGCCAGCCCCGCCAATGCGGCGAGCATCTGCCCGGTCTGATTGGCGTCGTCGTCGATCGCCTGCTTGCCCACGATCACCAGCTGCGGCTGCTCCTTGTCGACCACCGCCTTGAGCAGCTTGGCGACCGCCAGGGGCTGCAACTCGACGTCGGTCTCGACCAGGATTGCGCGGTCGGCGCCGATCGCCATCGCGGTGCGCAGCGTTTCCTGGCAGGACGCCAGGCCACAGGACACCGCGATAACCTCGGTGGCCACGCCCTTCTCGCGCAAGCGCACAGCCTCTTCGATGGCGATTTCATCGAACGGGTTCATCGACATCTTGACGTTGGCGATATCGACCCCGCTCTGGTCGCTCTTGACCCGAACCTTGACGTTGTAGTCGACGACACGTTTGACCGGCACCAGAATCTTCATGGACAGACTCGCAAAGGGGTTATCCCCAGAATTATAGGGTTCAGCGGACCAATCCGACCGACAGTGATGGCAACGTTCGGCATTCGGCCCCAGCAATGACAGCTTCGGTGTCAACCAAGGTTGACATTGCGGAGCGTAGGTCAACATAATCGCATTGTCAACTGCATCCGAGCGAATCCGTGAGCACGAATAACCTCAAGCGACTGCTGATTGAGCGTTCCCAGTGGTTCGACCGCGAGATTCTCGCGGGCGTGCGCAGCGGCCCCTACGCCTTCATAACCCCGGGGCAGAGCCGCCTGCTGGCGCATATGGGGGGGCGGCCGATGACGATGCCGGAACTTGCCCGGCGGCTGTCGATTTCGCGCCAGGCGGTGCACAAGGCCGTGATGGAACTGGGCCGCCGCGGGATCCTCGAGGCCCGTGACGATCCCGCCGGGGGGCGCGTCAAGCTGGTCACCTACACCACTCGTGGTCGGCAGCTCAACCGCGACGGCGCCAGGCTGATCGACCAGATCGAGGATCGCCTCGCACAGCGCCTCGGGCGCGACCGGGTCGAGGCGCTACGCGCGCTGCTCAGCTCCGACTGGGACTAGCCGCGCGGGCAGGCACGGCCCCGGGGTTGCGGCCAGGGACTCACCAATTCGGCTTGCGCTTTTCGATGAAGGCCAGCGTCCCTTCCTGGGCGGCGTCGTCCATCATGTTGCAGGCCATCGTCTGGCCGGCGAGCTGGTAGGCCGCCTCGATGCCCATCTCGAGCTGCCGATAGAACAGTTCCTTGCCCATGGCGATGGCGGTGGGCGGTTTGGCGACAATCGTGGCAGCGAGTCGCTCCAGTTCGGCGTCGAGTTCCTCGGCCGCGACTACCCGGTTGACCAGTCCGCGGTGCAACGCCTCGGGGGCGTCGATGAATCCGCCGGTGACCAGCATCTCGAAGGCCTGCTTGCGCGACAGGTTGCGCGACAGCGCCACCGAGGGCGTCGAGCAGAACAGCCCGAGGTTGACTCCCGAGACTGCAAACTTCGCCGCCTCGCTGGCCACCGCCAGGTCGCACATCGCCACCAATTGGCAGCCGGCGGCCGTGGCCACGCCCTGGACCCCGGCGATCACCGGCTGGGGCAGCGACTGGATGGCCAGCATCATCTTCGCGCACTGCGCAAACAGCGTCCGGTAGTACTCAAGCGAGGGCTGGGCGCGCATTTCGTGCAGGTCGTGGCCGGCGCAGAAAGCCTTGCCGGCGCCGCGCAAGATGACCACCCTGACGCTGCGGTCGGCCGCGATGACCTCGAGCTCGTGCTGGAGCGCCGCGAGCATCGCTTCGGAGAGCGCGTTGTATTGCGCCGGCCGATTCATGGTCAGGTGGGCAACCCCGTCGCGAACGACGGACGTCACTTCGGGTTCTGCAGCGCCTTGCGCCTTGGCCTCTGGTGTTACGCTCATTTTCAGCCTCCTCCATTCTGACTTTCCGACCGATCCTACTCCGTTTCGAAATTGTCGGCGGCCATGCCTGCGACTTGCCTAATGTCACACGAATCTAACGCGAGGTCGACTACACTGCGCCCAGGGATAAACGCCGGAGTACCACCAGAATGCTCGAAAAGATCCAGGCCGTGGCGGCGCAGGTAGGTGCTGTCGTAGTCGGCAAGGAGAACCAGATCAAGCTCGCGCTGGCCTGCGTGCTGGCGCGCGGGCACCTGCTGATCGAGGATATCCCCGGCGTTGGCAAGACCACTCTGGCGCACGCGCTGGCGATTTCTCTGGGGCTGGAGTTCAAGCGGGTCCAGTTCACCAACGACTTGCTGCCGGCCGACATCATCGGCGTCTCGGTCTTCGACCGTAACAGCTCGCGTTTCGTATTCCACCGCGGACCGCTCTTCTCCCAGGTGCTGCTCGCCGACGAGATCAACCGCGCCTCGCCCAAGACCCAGTCGGCGCTGCTCGAAGCGATGGAGGAGCGCCAGACATCGGTTGACGGCGAGGCCATGCCGCTGCCCGAACCGTTCTTCGTGATCGCGACCGAGAACCCCCAGGACCAGATCGGAACCTTTCCGCTGCCCGAATCCCAGCTCGACCGCTTCCTGATGTGCATCGAGCTTGGCTACCCAGATCCGAAATCCGAACGGGCCCTGCTCGAAGGCCGCGACCGGCGCGAACTGCTGGCAGTGTTGCGCCCGCGCATGGACACCGCGATGCTGATTGCCGCGCAGCAGCGCGTCACCCTGGTGCACTGCAGCCCGGCGCTGCTCGACTACCTGCAGAGCCTAGTGCAACAAAGCCGGCGTTCCCCGGCCCTGGCCGAAGGCCTGAGTCCGCGCGCCGGTCTCGGTCTGCTCCAGGCCGCGCGCGCCTGGGCCATGCTCGAGGGCCGCAACCACGTCCTGCCCGACGACCTTCAGGCGGTGCTGACAGCGGTCGCCGGTCACCGCCTGCGGCCAGCCCAGGGCGGAATCCCGTCGCACAGCGCACGCGCTGAACTCGTGGCCCAACTCACCCGGGCCGTGGCATTGTCATGAGTCGGAGCGCCAGCTGGCGCGGGCGCGGTTCGAGGCGCGCCGAATCGGCCTGGATCGACCAGACCCTGGCGCGGCTGATGGGCCGGACCGGACCGCTCGCCGGCGACCACGCGCTCAAGCGCAACAACATCTTCATCCTGCCCTCGCGCCCGGGATTGCTCTGCGCGCTGGTACTGCTGGCGATGCTGATCGCCTCGATCAACTATTCGCTGGCACTGGGCTACGCGCTGACCTTCCTGATCAGCAGCATCGCGCTGGTGGCAATGCTGCACACTTTTCGCAACCTGAGCGCGCTGACCTTGCGCCCCGGTCGCGGCGAGCCGGTTTTCGCCGGCGAACTGACCGAAGCCAGTGTGATGGTGCTCAACCCCAGCCGGCTCGAGCGCTTCGCTCTCGCCTTCGACGCTCCCGGGATGGCGCGGACCGAACTTGTCGACATCCCCAGCCGCGCCGAGCAGCAGGTGCGGATCGCACTGGTGACCGAACACCGGGGCTGGTACCAGGTGCCGCGGCTGACCATCTCGAGCACCTTCCCTCTGGGGCTGTGGCGCGCCTGGAGTTACTGGCAGCCGGCGCAAAGGGTCCTGGTCTACCCCCGCCCGGAAAGCCCGCCGGTGCCCCTGCCGGAGTCTAACGCCGCGGCCGGCACCGGGATCGGCCGCAGGGGCGCCCAGGAGGATCTGGCAGCGATCAATGTCTACCGCCCAGGCGACAATCCGCGCCGCATCGCCTGGAAAGCGGTGGCGCGCACCGGTGCCAGGACGCTGCTTACCAAGCAGTTCGAGGGCGGGGAACGCGGCGAGCTCCTGCTCGCCTGGCGTGATCTGCCGACCCGGCTCGACACCGAGGCGCGGCTCGCGCGCCTCACCCGCTGGGTGTTGAGCGCCGAGGCCGGCAACACTCCTTATGCCCTGAGCCTTGGCGCCCAGACCTTCGGTCCGGATCTCGGGCCGGCGCATCGCGCCCGCTGCCTCGAGGCGCTTGCCACCTGGGCCCCACCGGGAGAAAGTGCATGAGCCTGGCCGGCACCGCCCGCATCGGCCAGGCACTGCGCGCGCTGGCTGGATCGATCAGCGCGCACTGGAGCCGCGAGCGGCGCGACACCCTGTTGTTGCTGTTCGCAACCGCGCTGACGGTCGCTCCCCAAGCCACGCATCTGCCGCTGTGGGCCACGGTCATCTTTTTCCTGCTCTTCGCCTGGCGGCTCGCGCTGGTGCTGTCGGGCCGCCAACTGCCGGGCTCAGTGGTGCTGGGCGTGGCCGGGATCGCCTGCCTGGCCGGGGTGCTCGCCCAATACCACACCCTGGTCGGGCGCGAGCCGGCGGTGACCGTGCTGGTGCTGATGCTCGGACTCAAGCTGATGGAGATGCGCGCCCGGCGCGATCTGTTTGTGGTCACCTACCTGTGCTTCTTCGTTCTACTCACGCTGTTCTTCTATACCCAGACACCGCTCGCCGCGGCGGCGGCGCTGCTGGCCGTCACGATGGTGGTGGCGACCATGCTGACCATGCAGTACGGGGTGCGCGAGGCGCCGTTCGCACGCCGGCTGCGCAGCGCGCTGCTGATGATCTTCCAGGCACTGCCGCTGGCAGCCTTGCTCTTCGTACTGTTCCCACGCCTGCAGACCCCGCTCTGGGGTTCGCCCGAAGACGCACCCGGGGCGCGCACCGGGTTGTCGGACACCATGCGACCAGGGGCGGTCGCCAGCCTGGCCGAATCCGAAGAGATAGCGCTGAGAGTCAGTTTCGAAGGAGCAACGCCGCAGCGGCGACTGCTCTATTGGCGCGGGCCGGTGCTCGGCGAATTCGACGGCGCGACCTGGAGCGAACATCGCCCTGCCCCGCAGTCGACAGCGTCGCCGCTGGTGGAAGTCGGCAGCGACTCGGCGGCGCTCGCCTACACGGTGACCCTCGAGCCAACCAATCAGCGCTGGCTGCTGGCGCTCGACGTGCCCACCGCGCTCGAGCCGGTCGCCGGGGCGCTGCCGGGGGTGAGCGCCGAACTGACGGTCTACGCCGCCCAGCCGATCGTGCGCCGTACCAGCTACCGGTTCAAGTCGCACACCAGCTATCTGCTTGGCCGCGACGAATCCGCCCCGGTGCTGGCCGCAGCGCTGCAACTGCCCGCCGGCTACAACCCGCGCAGCCGTGAATTGGCCGCGAGCTGGCGCAGCTCAGCGCCTGATGCGCGCGGCATAGTTGCCCAGGGGCTCGATCTTTTTGGCCAGGAGCCGTTTCGCTACACCCTGCGGCCACCGTTGCTTGGGCGCGACGGGGTCGACGAGTTCCTGTTCACAACTCGCGCCGGGTTCTGCGAGCACTACGCCGCCGCCTTCGTGGTGCTGATGCGCGCCGCCGGAGTGCCAGCGCGCGTGGTCACCGGCTACCAGGGCGGCGAGCCCGATCCGCTCACCCACGAATGGCTGGTGCGCCAATCCGATGCCCATGCCTGGGCCGAGGTCTGGCTGGCAGATGAAGGCTGGGTGAGGGTTGATCCCACCGGGGCGGTCGCTCCCGACCGCATCGAGCTGGGTGCACGGGCGCCGCGCGCCGGCTCGCCCTTCGACTTCGCGTTCGACCCCCACCGTTCGTTCCTGGACACCTTGACCCTGAGCCTCGACGCCCTTGGCCAGGCCTGGGGCGAGTGGGTCCTGTCTTACGAGACCGGGCACCAGAAGCGCCTGCTGGCGCGGCTCGGTTTCTCGTTTGACAGCTGGGAGGATCTCGTCAGTCTGCTGACCGGTACGCTACTGCTGCTGATCGCGGCAGTGGCGCTGTTCACGCTCCACCCACGCCCGCCCCGTGACCCGGTGCAGGCGGCCTATCTGGCGTTCTGTGCCCGCCTGGCGGCGCGCGGGCTGAGACGCGCCGACCACGAAAGCGCGGGGCAACTGCTGGCGCGTGCCCGAGCGAGCCTTGAACCTGAGCGTTTCGCCCAGGCGCGGCGCATCGTGGCTCTCTACAATGCGCTCCGGTATGCCCACCCTGCAGAGTCCACTCCGGGAGTGCGCCACCTGCGCCGTCTGGTACGCTCGTTCCGTTGAGGGAACCCTGCCCGACGCCACCATCCGGACCCGGTATTGCCAAAGAAGTGATTGACCTCTTACCACCACCGCCCTCGGCCCTTGCCAGGTTGACGACCCGCACGCTGGCGGGCGCCCTGCTGGGCGCATTGCTGGCCGCGCTGGTTACGGCACCGGCCCAGGCGCGGCTGCGCAACG
>JAHYJF010000221.1 GCA_019428955.1 Burkholderiaceae bacterium | reverse complement strand
CGTTGAGGTGCGCATAGACGGTGGTGACATTGTTGGGATGACGAATCTTGAGGACATTGCCGTAACCACGGATGGCACCGGCGAAATCCACCGTGCCGTCGCCCGTGACCCTCACCCTGGTACCCCTCGCGGCCGCGAAATCCACTCCGCGGTGGGGCCGCCTGGTGCCGAACAGGGGATGGACGCGGGTGGCGGAAAAACGCGAACTGATCCGGGCAAACTCGATCGGGTAGCGCAGGAAACTCTTCTTCAGGCTCTTGCCGTCGGAAGAGTAATAGGTGGCGGTGTCGTCGGCGTTGCGCACGAAACGGAAGGCATCGTAGAAGCGGCCGTCGTTGTTCATCTCGACTGCGAGCACGCGCCCGGCCGATGGGGCCTCGAGGCTGTCGGCCTCCTGCAGGGTTTCGTAGACGATGCTGAGACGATCGCCGACCCGCAAGTCGCGCTGGAAGTCGATTTCGCCACCGAGGATGTCGGCCACCTGGCTGGCCACTGAATCCGGGATGCCGGCGTCATTGGTGGCGGCAAACAGCGACGACGTGATCTCGACGCTGCGAATCTCGACATTGCGGGTCACCGCAACCTGTTCCTCCAGGGCCTCGAAGGCGCCGGCGGCGTTGCGGCGCACGGTCAGCCGCTGGGTAATGATGTTGTTGGGGTCGGAATCATTGGCGCCCAGCGGGTAGTGAAAGTGCTGCACCAATCCCGTCGAATCGATTTCGGCCTGGACGATGCGGCCGGTCTGGAACCGCAGCAGCTTGCGCGCCGCCTTGTCGGTCGCGACGAAACGCGTGAACTCCGGGTCCGTCGCTCCGAGCCGGCCCGCCAGCGACGACACGGTGTCGCCGCGCCTCACGCGATCACTCTGGATCACGCGTTCGACGGGGGCAGAAACTTCGTAGCTGAACTCGATCGCCTCGTGGACCGTCTGGACCGCGGGCAACTGCGCCTGCGGCAATGGGGCAACGCCGAACGCCGTCATCGCCACGCCGAACGCGAAAACCGCCGTAACGGCGAGAGAGATAGGGCGTAGCGACAAGGATTTATTCATAAATGTTCCGCGACTGCAGCGAGGAGCCCGGGACTCTCCGCTAGAATTCTGATAGTGCGTCGCCCCGGCCAGGCGCAAGGCGCGGCCAAGGAATCCACAAAATTGTCGGATTATACGCCGGACCAGTGGTCGGTTGAAAAGGGTCTTAGGAATGAATGGTGCTTCCAGAGGGACGAATGATGGCGGTGACGGCGTGATCAGCGCCGAGGTCCTGGCGGCCATGGATGTGACGCGCCGCGGCTGCGACGAGCTTCTGGTAGAGGGGGAGTGGCTGCGCAAGCTGATCCGCAGCGAGGCCACCGGCAAGCCGCTCAGGATCAAGCTGGGACTGGATCCGACTGCCCCCGACCTGCACATCGGGCACACCGTGGTGCTGAACAAGATGCGCCAGCTCCAGGACCTCGGCCACACGGTGATCTTCCTGATCGGCGATTTCACCGCCATGATCGGCGATCCGTCGGGCCGCAACAGCACCCGTCCCGCCTTGACCAGGGAGCAGATCGCCGAAAACGCCACGACCTACTTCGAGCAGGCGGCAATGGTGCTCGACCGTGAGCGCACCGAGATCCGCTACAACTCGGAATGGAGCGATCCGCTGGGCGCGCGCGGGATGATCGAGCTGGCGGCGCGCTACACGGTGGCGCGGATGATGGAACGCGACGATTTCTCCAAGCGCTTCAAGGCCGGGGTCCCGATCTCGGTGCACGAATTCCTCTACCCGCTGATGCAGGGCTACGACTCGGTGGCCTTGCACTCGGACATCGAGCTGGGCGGTACCGACCAGAAGTTCAACCTGCTGGTGGGCCGGGAACTGCAGCGCGAGTATGGCCAGGAACCACAGTGCATACTCACCATGCCGCTGCTCGAGGGGCTGGACGGCGTCGAGAAGATGTCCAAGTCCAAGGGCAACTACGTTGGCATCAGCGAGGCGCCGGCCGAGATGTTCGGCAAGCTGATGTCGATATCCGACGAGCTGATGTGGCGCTATTTCGAGCTGCTCTCGTTCCGGCCCATGAGCGAGATCGTGGCGCTGCGCCGCGCCTGCGATGAGGGCGGCAACCCGCGTGACGCGAAGATCGCCCTTGGCGCCGAGATTGTCGCGCGGTTCCATGGCCGGGCCGCCTCCGAGGCGGCGCTGGCCGAATTCGCAGCGCGCTTCCGTGATGGCGCGTTGCCCGAGGAAATCCCCGAAATCGCACTCGGCTCGGCGCCGTTGCCCTTGGTGCAGGTGCTCAAGCGCTCGGGGCTGGCTCCTTCCACGAGCGAGGCCTACCGCAATATCGACCAGGGGGGTGTGCGCATCGACGGCAGCCGGGTCGGTGACCGGGGGATGCAACTCGAGGCCGGCAGCTACGTCATCCAAGTCGGCAAGCGCCGCTTCGCCCGCGTCATTCTGGGATGAAGGCCGGCCGCGCAACTCCAGCGCGATGATCGCCCTGCTGCAACGCGCCAGCAGCGCCAGCGTCACGGTTGACGGCGCGCTCGTCGGGCAAATCGGCGTCGGGCTGCTGCTGGTCCCCCAGTTCACGCTGGCGGCGGATACCAGGCCAAGGCTTTGCCCTGCGCCGGATCGCGGATTAAACTGGACGATCCTACCAAGGAGAACAGCCGTGAAACTGCACAGTGCTTCCTTTGCCGACGGGGCCCGGATCGACGTTGCGTTTGCGTTCGGGAAAATCGACCCCAAGAGCCACGTTGGCCTGTCATCGAACCGCAACCCGCAACTGGCCTGGTCCGATGTGCCCCAGGGCACCCGCTCGTTTGCCGTGATCTGCCACGATCCGGACGTGCCGAGTGCGCCCGACGACGTCAATCAGGAGGGACGCGAGGTCCCAGCTTCGCTGCCGCGAATCGATTTCTTTCACTGGGCCCTGGTCGACCTGCCCGCCGACTGCCGGGAGATCGCCGAGGGCGAGTACTCGTACGATGTCACCGCCAAGGGCAAGTCCGGCCCGGCGTCGCTGCATGGCGCCCGGCAGGGGATCAACGACTACACCGCCTGGTTCGCCCAGGACCATGATATGACCGGCGACTATTACGGCTATGACGGGCCGTGCCCGCCCTGGAACGATTCGATCGTGCACCGTTATGTGTTCACCGTGTTCGCGCTCGATGTCGCGGAGCTCGCCGTCAAAGGGCGTTTCGGCGGCGCCGACGCGCGCCAGGCGATGCAGGGCCACATCCTCGCCCAGGCCTCGATTACCGGCACCTACACGCTCAATCCGAGGCTGGCCTGAGCGCCGCAGCAGGCCGGGCAGCATCGCAAACCGAGCTGGTGCTGGTGCGCCACGGTGTCACGCCGTGGAACCGCGCGCGCCGCTTCCAGGGACACACCGACATCGGGCTCGATGACGAGGGCCGTGAACAGGCGAGGCGAACCGGGCAGCGGCTGCGCGACTTGCCGCTGGCGGCGGTGTACTCGAGCGATCTGGCACGGGCGCTGGAAACTGCCGCGCCCATCGCGCTGGCCCAGGGACTGGCGGTGACGCGGGAGCCGGAATTGCGGGAGCGCTTCTACGGTTCGTTCGAGGGCCGGACCCACGATGAACTGCGCCGTGACCACGCCGAACATTTCGAGCGCTGGCGGGCGCGCGAACCTGATTTCGAGCTCCCGCAAGGTGGCGAGTCGCTGCGCGCCTTCGCGGCGCGGGTCGAGCTGGTGCTCAGGCACATCGCAGCGGCCCACCCCGGCGAGCGCGTCGCGGTGGTTACCCACGGCGGCGTGCTCGACTGCGCCTACCGGCTCGCCACCGGACTGGCGCTCGATGCGGCGCGCCAGCACCACCTGCTCAACGCCAGCATCAATCTGATTTCGTGGGACGGGGAGCGCTTTGCGTTGCGCGGCTGGGGCGACATCGCTCATCTGGCGGCAGCCGATCAGGTGAGCGCCCCGGTCGGGTAAAATCACACCTTTGAATCCGGCGCGAGCCGCCTCCAGGAGAAGTGATGTTCGACCGCAACTTTTCGCTCGACAAGGCCGACCCCGAGATCTGGAGCGCAATGCAGCACGAGGTGCGGCGCCAGCAGGATCACATCGAGCTGATCGCGTCGGAAAACTACACCAGTCCGGCGGTCATGCAGGCGCAGGGCAGCCAGCTCACCAACAAGTACGCCGAGGGCTACCCCGGCCGGCGCTACTATGGCGGTTGCGAGTATGTCGACGTGGTCGAGCAGCTGGCCATCGACCGGCTCAAGCAGCTCTACGGAGCCGAGGCCGTCAACGTCCAGCCCCATTCGGGTTCGCAGGCCAACCAGGCGGTGTTGCTGGGCTTCGTCAAGCCCGGCGAGACGGTGATGGGGATGAGCCTTGCAGAGGGCGGTCACCTGACTCATGGCATGGCGTTGAACATGTCGGGCAAGTGGTTCAACATCGTCTCCTACGGGCTCGACGAGCGCGAGGAGATCGACTACAAAGCGATGGCCCGCAAGGCGCGCGAATCGCGCCCCAAGCTGATCATCGCCGGGGCCTCGGCCTATAGCCTGCACATCGACTGGGAGCGTTTCGCCGAGGTTGCGCACGAGGTCGGGGCGATCCTGATGGTCGACATGGCGCACTACTCGGGCCTGATCGCGACCGGCCTGTACCCGAACCCGGTGCCCCACGCCGACGTGGTCACTTCGACCACCCACAAGAGCCTGCGCGGACCGCGCGGCGGCTTCATCCTGATGAAGGCCGAGCACGAGAAGACCATCAATTCGGCGATCTTCCCGGGCTTGCAGGGCGGGCCGCTGATGCATGTGATCGCCGCCAAGGCAGTCGCCTTCGGCGAGGCCCTGAAGCCGGAATTCAAGGTCTACCAGAAGCAGGTGCTGGTCAACGCCAACGCGCTCGCCGAGACCCTGATCGCGCGCGGCTTGCGGATCGTTTCGGGGCGCACCGAAAGCCACGTTATGCTGGTCGACCTGCGGTCCAAGAAGATCACCGGCAAGCGCGCCGAAGCGGTACTGGGCGAGGCCAACATCACCTGCAATAAGAACGCCATCCCCAACGATCCCGAGAAGCCGATGGTCACCAGCGGCATCCGGCTGGGTTCACCGGCGATGACCACCCGCGGCTTCGAGGAGCCCGAGGCGCGACTGGTCGGAGAGTTGATCGCCAACGTCCTCGAGCATCCCGACGACGCAGAACGCATCGCCGAGGTGCGCGAGCAGGTCAGCGAGCTGACGGCGCGCTTCCCGGTCTACGTCGGAGCGTCCGACTGAGCGACGGTCCCGGCGCCGGCTCAGGGTGCGTCAGCGACCCGACGCGCGCACCTGGTCGAGCGAGCGCCCGGGGGTGATCACCTGCTCGTCGATGCGCAGTTCGATCAGTGCCGGGCGGCGCTCCTTGGCCATGAAGGCCAGTGCCTTGGCGAGCGCGGCATCGAACTGGGCGGTTTCGCTCACCGCGGCGCCGAAGCCGCCAAATGACTCGATGAACTTCACGAAGTCCGGGTTGGTCAGCGACGAACCGTAGACGCGCTCGGGGTATTCGCGCTCCTGGTGCATCCGGATGGTGCCGTAGATGCCGTTGTTGAAAAGCAGCGTCAGGAATGGCGCCTGGTGGCGCACCGCGGTGGCGAGCTCCTGTGCCGTCATCAGGAAGTCGCCGTCGCCGGCGAAACACACCACCACGCGCTCGGGAGCGCTGATCGCCGCGGCGACCGCCGCCGGCAGGCCATAGCCCATTGCCCCGGAAGTCGGCGCCAGCTGGCTGCGCAGCCCACCGTAGCGCCAGAAACGATGGGCCCAGGTGCTGAAGTTGCCGGCGCCGTTGGTAATGATGGTGTCGCCCGGGAGCGCCGCCTGCAGGTTGCGAACGACCTGCCACAGGTCCAGCCGCCCGGCCTGCTCCGAGGTCTCGAACACTGGCGG
>JAHYJF010000220.1 GCA_019428955.1 Burkholderiaceae bacterium | reverse complement strand
CGCCCTCGAGGGGTTGGGCGGGCGGGGGGGACGACACGATCCAGTTGTCGACCACCGAGCCGATGGATGAGCCGACGAAGCCGCCGATGGCCGCACCGGAGAAGCCGAGGTTGGCCCCGCCAAATGCGCCGCCAATCGCGGAGCCGACAGCGCCGAGAACCAATGTTGCCATTTGTGGGGTCTCAATCTCTGGGGAACAGAAAAGCGAAGGCGATGCGCTGTCGCCATGTTGCGGTCAGGGTTTGCTCGACGACGCCCAGCCGCTCATAGGCGTGGATGAAGCTTTGGGGTCCGGTCAGGATCCCGACATGCTTGGCGATGGCGCGGGGAGCCATGCGGAACAGGACCAGCGCGCCGGGACCGGCCTCGTCAGGGGTGATTTCCGGCATCATCGCGCGCGCACCGTCGGCCAGCACCTCGCGTGGCCCGGTCTCGCCCCAGTCCCGGCTGTAGGGTGGGATCGGGAATGGCTCATTGCCGACAACCTCGCGCCAGACGCCGCGTGCGAGGCCGAGGCAATCGCAGCCAACCCCGCGCAGACTGGCCTGATCGTGATAGGGTGTGCCGAGCCACATGCGCGCGGTGGCGACAACGAGGGCGGGATCGGCCACAGTCGCGAGGCGCTTCACAGCACGTTCCCTTCGTGACCACCGTCCTGGCTGGCATATCGCAGCACGGCATCCTGCCCCGGTATGTTGGGGAAGCCCCGGAAGTTGGCGGTATTGGCGAACTTGCCCGTGCAGGTGGCGATGCGCTTGTCGCAGCCCGCGCGGGCGATAAAACTGTCGCCCTCGGCAATGGCGCGGACGGGCGCTTCCAGCAGGGTCAGGGTGGCGATACTGCCCTCTAGCCCGTGCGCCAGCACCTCGGTGACGCGCCCGGCGTTCGCTCCGCTGCTCCAGGTGAGCGTCCCGGCGGCAAACCAGCCCGCGTCAAACCCGGCCAGCCCCGAGGCCCGGAACGCGCGGTCGCGCAGCAGTTCGGTGACCACGCCATTCCCCTTGTAGATGGCGTTTTCCAGATCGATCCCGCAGCGCGCATCGCCAAGTTCCGCGTCGCACCCCGCCTGAAACGTCCGCCCGACGGTCTGGCCCAACACATGTGCCAGGCTGCGGACCTCGGCGACAAGGGCGATCCGCCCGCGCCGGATTTGCCCGACAGCACCGCGGCGCAAGAGCACACGCTGGCCGGTGTCGGCCCAGTTGACCCGCCACAGCTCCACCGCCGCGTTGTCCCAGCGCCCGTCGAGGATGTCGCTCTCGGTGATCCGGTCCGAGGTCAGGACGCCTGTCGCATCCTGTGCATCGACGGCGAGGTCTGATCCGGCGCGGATCTCCGAGGCGGCAAACCCGCTTTCCGGCTCGAATTGTGTGCCATCAAAGGTCAGCGCGCGATCATGATCGGTAAAGCCCAACGCCACACCATCGCTGCGTGAAATCCGCCAGCACCAGGCCAGCGTGGTCGTGCCTTCATCGAGATGGGCCTGCAGCGCAGGAGAGAGGGTTTTCATGATTGCGTCCGTTCCGCAGTTGAAATGTAAAGCTGATGTCTTTACATATGGGATCAATTCATCACAGGAGTGCGTGCCATGGTTGCCGTGACCCCCAACGACGACGCCCAGCGCCGGTCGCTGATCAACCTTCGCGTCACCCCGCGTGACCGCGAGCTGATCGACCGTGCCGCAGCAACCCTCGGCAAGAACCGCTCTGAATTCATGATGGAAGCCAGTCGGCAGGCCGCTGAGGATGCCCTGATGGATCGCACGGCGTTTCGGCTGGACGCCGAGCAGTTCAGCGCCTTCATGGCGCAGCTCGATGCGCCGCCCGCTTCGAATGAG
The DNA here is from genome assembly GCA_019428955.1 of Burkholderiaceae bacterium. Taxonomy (GTDB): domain Bacteria; phylum Pseudomonadota; class Gammaproteobacteria; order Burkholderiales; family Burkholderiaceae_E; genus JAGXFR01. The sequence goes on along the minus strand of JAHYJF010000220.1, from coordinate 4,072 downwards.
CGTTTGCGCAAGTTGCTGGCCACCCCCGCGCCATGGGACAAGTGACGCCGGGTGACGGGCCCTTGCGCGCGCCGGAACCCTTGACTGACGATCATCTGACCGATGGTTTTGCATCCGGCGCGCCGACGCTGGACGGCTGGCTGAAACGCAAGGCGCGCGCCAATCAGGCCTCGGGGGCCTCGCGGACCTATGTGCTGTGCCGGGGCCTGCGGGTGGTCGGCTTTTACGCGCTGGCCGCCGGATCGGTCAGCCATGATCTGAGCCCGCGCAAGCTGCGGCAGAACATGCCCGACCCGGTTCCGGTCATTGTGCTGGGCCGATTGGCGATTGACGCTTCCGAACAGGGCCATGGCCTCGGCCGGGCGCTGTTGCGCGATGCGGTGCTGCGGATCACGGCGGCGGCGCATGAGGTGGGCATTGCGGCCATTCTGGTGCATGCGCTGAACGACCGCGCGAAGGCCTTTTACCGCGATGCGGGATTTTCCGAGACGGCGGTGGAGCCCCTGACGCTTTTCCTGCGGATCAAGGACGCCAAGGCGATTTTGGGTGAGGGGTGATCTTCATCTGATGTTGTCTCGTGGTTGTGCGGGTCGCCACTGCAGCATGACGCCAGAGGCCACATGCAGCTGATACCCCGCGCCGGGGATCGTTTTGATGGCGACCTGTGTGATATCTGCCTTGCGCAGCTTTCGCCTGATCTTGCAGATCATGACGTTCAGGACATTGGTGTCAGGCCATTGATCATCGGGCCGCAGTTGGTAGATGGCGAACATCAGTGCCTCGCGGGAAACAGCGCGTCTGGCATGGCGGTCGAGATGGTAAAGCAGGCGTGCTTCGAGCCGGGTCAAGGTTAACCCGGGCAGCGGTGACAGGGTCATTTCCGGGGTCTGATGCATCAGGCCCTCCAGCAGCGCCAGGAGATGATCGACGGCGGCGGCCGGCTTCATGTCCTGAATGGCTTCGCGGTAATCGTCGCCGTCAATCAGGCTGGCCTCGGTTGCCTCAAGGATCCTTTTTACCGTCGCGGGGTCCGGTCGCCCGTCCGGCGTGCGCGAAAAGACAACATTGGTGCTGCGCGCAAATCTGGTGACAGCAGAGCGGGAAACGCCAAGGGCTTGCGCGGTACTGGTCTTGTTGAAGCCCGCTTCGGCCATGCGCCGCATCTTGGCCTGTTGGTGCATGCGTATGATATCTTGCCCGGTTTTGATCGTGCTGTTGATTTGTGCGAACACGTTTTACCCCTCTACCAGACGGCTACGATGCCAAGCGCGGTGGTGCCCGTGGCAAATACGCGCCGCACACGGATCGGCAGAATACCGATGGCGTCGATAAAGGTGACGGTTTCGTTGCCGTGTGTGACGACCCGCACGTTGCCTGATATGCCGATGAGAAGCGCGGAACACAGGTGGGTAAGGTCGTTGTTGTCATTCGGGATAACTTCGGCGGCGTGGGTGGCAGGGCCGTTGATCGGGGAAAAGACCCCTGACCAGTCGTCAATGATGGGCATGTGGCTTCCTTTTTGCGTAGGTGATGGGACGTGCGGGGCTAGCGCCGGATTTCCAGCAGCGGGATGGAGGTGATCGAGCCAAGCCGTTCGATATCGAGTGTGACGTCGAGCGTGTCGCTGTCGAAGCGAACGGGCACATCGAACTCGAAGCCCGCGGTGATCGGGACGCCTGCGCCCGGGGCGGTGGTGAAGGTGACGCTGCCGGTGGTGGTGTCGACGCTCCAGCCCGACATCTGCTCGACCCCGCCGAGTGCGACGCGCACGCTGCCCGCCACCGGCTTGGCGATGGCGCGGGTCCAGCTTTGCGCGCCGGAGGTGTAGTGCTTCAGAAGGGCGAAGGTGGTGACCGCGCCATTGCCGGTGCCGATCAGCTGATCGGTTGGGGCGAGCGGCTGCGACGGCAGGCTGGATTTGTAATCCGCCCAATCCTTGAAGCGAAACCCGTTCAGGCGACCGTTACGCGCCTCGAAGAAGGCGACCACCGCCGCCAGATCATCGGCGCGCCTGATGCCATAAGCCACATCGTAGCGCCGACGGCTGTTGGCCCAGCTGGCATTGCGTTCCTCGTCGCCGCTGGCCAGTTCCACCACCTGCGTGCGCCGTTCCGGCCCGCCGCGTGCCCTGCGGCTGATATTGTCGGGAAACCGCACTTCGTGAAACGCCATCAAGTCTCTCCATTATTCGTGCTCTGGTCCCCGCAACCGGTTCCCACTTGCGGGGTCGCACTCAGATGCCCCTCCGGCCGAGTGACACCGCGCGGGCAATGTCGGAGGCGATCTGTGTTCTGGACTGCCGGAAGCTGTCGGCGTCGCGGGCGTTGATGGTGACATTGACGGCGGGCGCGGCGGGCTGGCCACGGCCAAAGCCAGCCGCCTCTCGACGCGACAGCACCCGTTCGCCGCGTTGCAGGATCGCCGGAACCTCGTCCGGGCCAATCGCCGGGAAAATGCTCCCCCGGAGCATTTTCTGGCCCGGCTCATATCCGGCAAAACCACCCGCGTGCATGCGCGGCGCATTGGCAAAGGCCAGCGCTGGCACCATGCGACCGGGGCCCGGCGATCCGACCACGCCGCCCGCGTGCAGGATGCTGGCGAACAAACCGCCCGCACCGCCCAACGCGCCGGAGAGCGCATTGGCGATGGGGCCGAGGATGAAGCGTCGCGCCGCCAGCTTGGCCAGATCGGCAATCATCGAGGTGACCAGATCGCCGAAGTCGAGCTTACCGGTCTTCACAAACTCACCCACCGCGTTCTCGGCGCTCTGGAAGGCCCCGACCAGCGTGCTCCCGATATCGCCACCAATATCGCGGGCCTTGGCGGCATAGTCGGCCAGCGTGGCGGTGACGGCGGCCCAGCCGGTCAGGGCGGTTTTTGCGCCCTCAGCGGTCGCTGTCCCGGCGGCGCGGCCAGCAGCCCCGGCGCGACCTGCGGCATTTCCGGTGTCGTCAAGTTCCTCGCCCAGCGCAGTGGCGGCAGCAACGGCCCCGGCCAGTGCGGCTTCGGCCTCCGCCCCACTGCCGGTCATGGCATCGCGCAGCGCCTGCAAACTGGCGAGCGGCCGACCGGCGGCATCGGCCAGAATGCCCGCCGCCTCGCGGAACCCATCGGCGCGGGCGCGGGCATCATCGGCCATCGCGCCAAGGCCAAGGTCGGGTGGGTCCAGGAAGCTGCGCGACAGCGCGGCCGAAAAGGCATCGGCTGCGGCGGTCCCGGCAGCGGTGGCCGCCCCTTCAAACGGGTTGCCGATCCGGCCCAACCCGACAGGATCCAGCGTGCCGATCCGCACGCCGCCCTCACCGGTGGCCCATTCCGGCAGCAGCGCCAGCGCCGCGTTCAAGCCGTTGATGAAATTGTTGATGCGGGTGACGACGCCGTTCAGCATCGTCTCGACACCCGAGATCAACCCGTTCGCGGCCTGGAAGGCGAAGTCGCCGATGGCACCGGGCAGACTGCCCCAGATCGCCACGGCAGCATCATAGGCGCCCTGGAAGATCGCTGCCGTCCGGTCGCCGAAACGCACCACACCCGTGATCGTGCCCTCAAGTGCTGACAGACCGGACGCCTTCAGCCCTTCCCAGCCTGCCGCCATGTTGGCAAGCGCGGCGTCGAGCGAAAGCCCCATGCGCGACCAGACCTCTTTGGCCAGATCACCCAGCAGCCGGAACGCCGCGCCCACGCCGCCCGCGCCCGCGACCAGCCTTGTGAACTGGAACACCAGCTCGCCCGCACCGACGATCAGCGCGCCGATCCCGGTGCGGAGAAGCGCGCCGCGCAGCACGACCAGTGCCGTGGCCAGCCCGCGCACCGAGAGCGCCGCCGCCGCCAGCCCCGCCACCCAGCGCCCGGCCATGAGGGTGGCAAAGGTCGCGGCGATGGACGCCAGCCGACCGATGTTGTCGAAAAGCGCCTTGATCGCAGTCCCCAGCGGCCCGGTGGTGCGCGCGACGGCGGCCAGCGCATTGGCCACCGCCTCCAGCGCCGGGGCGGCCGCCACCGCCAGCTGGTTCGAGACCCCGCGCCAGATCAGCCCCAGCCGGGAGATCGCGTCATTGGTGCGCTGGATCTG
>JAHYJF010000219.1 GCA_019428955.1 Burkholderiaceae bacterium | reverse complement strand
GGTCAACCACGGCGGGCAGACGACGTTGTACCTCACACCCATGCATGCCGAGTCGAGGCTGATCAAATCGATGATCGCCAATGTTCATGCGGCCATCGACCATGTTCGGCGTGCTGCGGAGCAGTTGCCCAAGCTCAACCGCTGGGCCACGCTGCTGGCGTACATCTGCCAGCGTATCGTCGCTCAATCGGTGTTGCCGACCCCCCCCGCCGGCGCTCACGGCGAGCGGGTAACTGCGGTTTTTAGGTTCATTGAAGTCCGAAACGGCGTTGCGCCGCTGGCTGCGAGCGCGGCGCCCGGTATACCGAGTTGAAGCCGCCCACCCTGATCATTCTCGCCTCGGGGCCCGGGGAGCGCTTTCGCGCCTCGGGCGGCGCGACCCACAAACTCGCCGCGCCGCTGGCAGGCAAGACAGTGCTCGAGCATGTGCTCGCTGCCGCGCGCGCCAGCGGCCTGCCGTGGCACCTGGAGGAACGCGAGCACCCCGGCATGGGTGACTCGATTGCCGCCGCCGTCGCAGCTACCCGCGACGCGCCCGGATGGTTGATCCTGCCGGGCGACCTGCCGCTGATCAAGAGCGCGACCATCCTTGCGGTGGCCGACGCCCTGGGTAGTGCGACCGTGGTGGTGCCAACCTATCAGGGCCAGCGCGGTCACCCGGTCGGATTCGCGGCCGAGTGTCGCCCGGCGCTGCTGGCGCTGAGCGGGCAGGGCGGTGCCGCCGCGATAGTGCGCGGGCAGCAAGCGCTGGAACTGGTGGTGAACGATCTCGGTTGCGTCACCGACATCGACACGTTGGGCGAATTGCGGCGCGCCGAGCGACTGCTGCGCGAGACTCCGCTAGGTTGATCGGCAGCGCTTGCGGACGCGCTGAATTCGCCCGGCCGGCCCGGCGCACGCGCCAGAGCTAGACCAGGGAGTCCTTGTCGGCGGACGAATTGAGCACGAAGGTGGCGGGCGCGGTCGTTTCATAGGTCGCCCCGAATCAGGCCAGGATTTCCTTTGACTTCGCGTTCGGATTGCCCCAGCACTGGCAGGTGATCTTGTCACACGCCACGATCAGCGCGCCCAGCGGCCCCCTTGCCCTTATTGTTGGCGAGATGGGCGGCAAAGGCCGCGTCATTGGCATAGATCTCGGTCCACTGGCTGACCCGTTGGGAGGGATAGTGGGCGTGGTAGCAGATCACCCCCGGATGCTCGAGCACCATTTTGCAGAGCGCCTCCTGGTTGGTCCGGAAGTCAGCCTCGCGACCCGCTTTGATGTCCCATTGGAGTTTCAGCATGATGGGCGTGAGTACCTCCTGTGTCATTGTTCGCGAACCCAATTGCCCGCAAACCGCTCCGCTCGGCACACGATGCGTCTGCGGCGGAGCCAAACAGAACAGGGGCGCGACGGTGCGCCTCGGTTCATTATCGGCCCACCGACGGCGTCAGTCGAACATCCAATCGCATGCTATAATTCACTTCAACAGTAGGGCATAACCCATTGGATTGTAGATATTTGTTCTGTACGTAACGATGGTGGAAGCGAGGACTCGGTCCACGACGCGAAAGATCTCCCACCGAGCAGGTCAGGAGCCGTAGCTTGTCGCTGGTCCAGCCAATCTGATCCGCGATCTCCCGGTTCCAGGTCTTGATGAGGTCTATCGCCGTCTGCTTGTGGCCAAAGCGCGCATCTAGGTGCCGGCGTGCGATCATCAGCGCTCAGGAGATCGAGTAGCGTGCAGATCGATTGGCGCCTCGTTCAGGGCATTCGCCAATGGGCCCCAATTGGGAATGACTGCTATTGATGTAGTGTTTATCGAAGTTTTCTTGGCTGCCAAGATCGCCCACAGCGCGGGTACACTGCTGCGTTCCATTTGGAGAACTGGATGCGAATGCGTTTGCGCGAACTGATCGCGCCGGTAGTGTTGATGGTGCTTGGCGTGTGCGCGTCGGCGCCGCTGATGGCTGTGCAAGACGGCATGTTGCCGGCGCCCGCCGGCGCCGAAGACGCCGTCGCTCCTTCTGACACCGGGTCGGTCACGTCGGAAACTGCGCAGTCACTCGAGTCCACTCGTGACTCGGTCCGCTCGGCCGCCATCTGGCTGGCCAGTGGCGTCAATAGCTGGTTCGGCGACCGGCCGTTCAAGGACGGCGGCAAGGTGAGCGACGGACGGCTCGATGTGAGCCTCTACAAACGCCAGGATCAGGCTGTCGACTTAATCGTCCGCTTCAATGCCAACTTCAAGTTGCCCAATCTGGAAGAGCACACCTACCTCTTCACCGGGCGAGACAACCCCCGCGAAATCATCACCGACAAGCCGGTCTCATTCTCGCGCAAGGAATTGCTGCAGACGCAAGCGGAAGCGGATCGCTCGTTCTTCGCCGGGATCGGGCGCACGTTGGGCGATTCGGTCGACTTTCGAATCGGTTTTCATGGCGCGCTCAAACCTTACGTGCAGGGTCGCTACCGCAAATCCTGGCAGCCCAGCCCGATCGATGTCGTCGATCTTCGCGAGACGGTGTTCCTGACCATTGCCGACCGCTTCGGGTCAACGACTGCACTGTCGTACCGACACGTCTTTTCGCCGACACTGGTGGGACGCTGGCTCAGCGCGGCGACGATTACCCAGGCCGACAACAAGTTTGATTTGAACACCAGCGTTGGACTCTACAAGTCCCTGGGCGGGCAGCGGCTGATGACGCTCGAGCTACTGGCCAACGGCAAGCAGGGTACCGGGGTGGCCGTTACCGATTACGGCCTGCAGGCCCGCTGGGAGCAGCCGGTGTACAAGGATTGGCTGCTCGGTGAGATCGTGCTCGGGCACTTCTGGCCGCGCCCGGACGCGAACCTCGAACGCGGCAGCGTCTGGGCGGTAGGCACTGCAATGAAAATACGCTTCTGAGTCCCTTGACGTCTGCCTGCGATAGCCTGTTATAGAACTCTCGTTCCAGATTACGCAAGATCGAAACGATCAAGGTTCATCACCTTGTTCCAGGCCGTGACGAAGTTCTTGACGAACTTTCCTTTCGCGTCGTCACAGGCATAGGCTTCAGCGAGCGCGCGAAGCTCGGAGTTCGAACCAAAGACGAGGTCGACCCGAGTGCCAGTCCATTTGACTTGTCCCGACGAGCGATCACGTCCTTCGTATACACCGTCGGTTGAAGAAGGTCGCCACTCGGTATTCATGTCGAGCAGGTTGATGAAGAAGTCGTTGGTCAACGTCCCGGGCCGGCTGGTCAACACGCCGTGCGCGGACTTTCCGAAGTTTGCGTTCAGGGCGCGTATCCCACCGATCAGGACCGTCATCTCGGGTGCGGTCAGCGTCAGCAGCTGCGCCTTGTCGAGCAGCAACTCCTCAGCCGGAACCTTGTGTTTGGCCTTGAGGTAATTGCGAAAGCCGTCCGCGGCGGGTTCGAGCACGGCGAAGGACGCGACATCGGTTTGCTCCTGCGAGGCATCCGTGCGGCCAGGACTGAAGGGCACCTCAAAGTCGTGTCCGGCGGCCTTCGCAGCCTGCTCGACGGCGGCGCAGCCGCCCAGGACGATCAGGTCGGCGAGCGAGACCTTCTTGCCGCCGGTCTGCGCTGCATTGAAGGCGGTCTGGATGCCTTCGAGAGCTGTCAGTACCTTGGCCAGTTGGACGGGCTGATTGGCTTCCCAATCCCTTTGCGGCGCCAGCCGGATCCGCGCACCGTTCGCTCCGCCGCGCTTGTCCGAGTCGCGGAAGCTGGCGGCCGCGGCCCAGGCGGTCGAGACCAGTTCGCTCACGGAAAGTCCCGAGGCCAGCACCTTGGTTTTGAGTTCTGCGATATCCCTGGCATCGATCAGGGCGTGGTCGACGGTGGGGACGGGATCCTGCCAGGTCAGCACTTCTGCCGGGACCTCAGCACCGAGGTAGCGTGAGCGCGGGCCCATGTCGCGATGGGTCAGCTTGAACCAGGCCCGGGCGAAGGCGTCGGCAAACGCCTGGGGGTCCTGGTGGAAGCGGCGCGAAATCGGCTCGTAAATCGGATCGAGGCGCAGCGACAGGTCGGCCGTCGTCATCATCGGGCGATGTTTCTTCGCCGGGTCATGGGCATCCGGGATCATGTCCTTCTCGGCCACGTCCTTGGCCAGCCACTGCCAGGCGCCGGCCGGGCTCTTCACCAGTTCCCACTCGTAGCCGAAGAGCATGTCGAAGTAGCCCATGTCCCAGGTGGTCGGGTTGGGCTTCCATGCCCCTTCGATACCGCTGGTCGTGGTGTCAGCCCCCTTGCCGGTGCCGAGGCGGTTCTTCCAGCCCAGGCCCATTTCTTCCAGGGGAGAGGCTTCCGGCTCAGGGCCGACCAGCGACGGATCTCCGGCACCGTGGGATTTCCCGAAAGTGTGGCCGCCGGCGACCAGAGCGACGGTTTCTTCGTCATCCATCGCCATGCGGGCGAAGGTTTCGCGAACATCGCGCCCCGATGCGACCGGGTCGGGATTGCCGTTGGGGCCTTCGGGGTTCACGTAGATCAGGCCCATCTGCACGGCCGCCAGCGGGTCTTCCAGTTCGCGCCCAGCGCTGTAGCGCTTGTCACCCAGCCATTCGGCTTCTGAACCCCAGTAGATGTCCTCTTGGGGCTCCCAGATATCCTGGCGACCGCCGGCAAAGCCAAAGGTCTTGAAGCCCATCGATTCCAGCGCACAGTTGCCGGCCAGGATCATCAGGTCGGCCCAGGAGATCTTGCGGCCGTATTTCTGCTTGACGGGCCAGAGCAGCCGCCGCGCCTTGTCGAGGTTGCCGTTGTCAGGCCAGCTGTTGATCGGCGCAAAACGCTGATTGCCGGCGCCGGCGCCGCCGCGCCCGTCCGAAACGCGGTAGGTGCCGGCGCTGTGCCAGGCCATGCGGATGAACAGCGGCCCGTAATGTCCCCAGTCGGCCGGCCACCAATCCTGCGAGTCGGTCATCAGCGCATAGATGTCCTTCTTGAGCGCGGCGAGGTCGAGTTTCTTGAACTCTTCGGCATAGTTGAAACCCTCGCCCATGGGGCTGGACTTCGCGGAGTGCTGGCGCAGGATCCTGAGGTTCAGCTGGTTCGGCCACCAGTCCCGGTTCGACTGGGCGCCAGCCGAGGTTCGGGCACCGTGCATAGCTGTGAACGGGCACTTTGCTGCGTTTGACATTGCTTGTTCCCTCTCTTTACGGGCGATCGATAGGGCTCAATCTAATCGATCCACTTCTATCGTGCCAATTGTTTCTATTGATAAGACCTATAGTCTCTCTCACTCGCGCCTGATCTCCGGGCCAGACTCGGCGACCGGTTACTCGATACCGATAATCCTGCTCCTTGCCGTGCATAATCCGCCCAGTTGGGTGTTAGTCGCAGATCGGCGGCTGCCTTGGGATTTGTCACACTCCGATGCCACGATGACCGCTGACGCAATCCTTGAGCAAGGGCACAACCGCACGCTGATCATTCTGTCGGTTGGCGGGTTCGCGAGCCAGGCCTCGGTGCGCCTTTGCGACCCGATGCTGCCCCAGCTCTCGGCCGAGCTGGGCGGATCGCTCGGCCAGGCGGCACAGACGGTCACCGCGTTCGCGATCGCCTACGCGCTCTTCCAGGTGGTGCACGGCCCGATGGGCGACAGTTTTGGCAAGCTGCGCTGGATGCGCTACGCGACCGTGGTCGCCGCGATCGCCTCGGCTGCCTGCATGCTGGCCGGTTCGCTGTTGCAGCTCGTCGCGCTGCGCTTTTTCGCCGGCGCCGCCTGCGCGGCACTGATCCCGCTGTCACTGGCCTGGATCGGCGACTCGGTTCTCTACCAGGCGCGCCAGCGGGTGCTGGCGCTCTTCATGACCGGCTCGACCTCCGGCGCCGTCTTCGGCCAGGTGGCGGGTGGCGTGCTCGCTGACACGATCGGCTGGCGGCTCAGTTTCGGCTTTCCCGCCGTGGTGCTGGCCGCGGTCGCT
>JAHYJF010000218.1 GCA_019428955.1 Burkholderiaceae bacterium | reverse complement strand
CCCCAAACTTCGCCGCCAGCACCTTCGTAATAGCCGCCGTCAACGTCGTCTTGCCATGGTCAACGTGACCAATCGTCCCCACATTAACGTGCGTCTTATTACGCTCAAACTTGCTCTTTGCCATTTCTGTTGCTCCGGATCTAAAGAACGTCGAATGACCTCTGCGTCAGGCTTGTGGCCGTCAGCTTCAGGTCGCTCACCTGGTACGCGCCGCGATGATGGCTTCCGCCACGTTCTTGGGCGCTTCCGCGTACTGCTTGAACTCCATCGTGTAGGTTGCCCGGCCCTGCGACAGCGAACGCACGGTGGTCGAGTAACCGAACATCTCGGACAGCGGCACCTCGGCGCGAATCACCTTGCCGCCGCCAATCATGTCTTCCATGCCCTGGACCATCCCGCGCCGCGACGACAGGTCGCCCATCACAGTGCCGGCGTATTCCTCCGGACACTCGACCTCGACCGCCATCATCGGCTCGAGCAGCACCGGCGAAGCCTGGCGCATGCCTTCCTTGAAGGCCATCGAACCGGCCATCTTGAAGGCGTTTTCGTTCGAGTCGACCTCGTGGTACGAGCCGAACACCAGCGTTACCTTGATGTCGACCACCGGGTAGCCCGCCAGCACGCCGTTGGTGAGCGTTTCCACGCAGCCCTTCTGGACCGCCGGGATGTACTCGCGCGGCACCACGCCGCCCTTGATCGAGTCGACAAACTCGAAGCCCGCGCCGCCGGGCGGCAGGGGTTCGATCTTGAGCACGACGTGGCCGTACTGGCCGCGGCCGCCTGACTGCTTGATGAACTTACCTTCGACCGACTCGCAGGTCTTGCGGATCGTCTCGCGATACGCGACCTGCGGCTTGCCCACCGAGGCCTCGACGTTGAATTCACGCCGCATCCGGTCGACCAGAATCTCGAGATGCAGCTCGCCCATCCCGGAAATGATCGTCTGACCCGACTCCTCGTCGGTACGGACCCGGAACGACGGGTCTTCCTGCGCGAGGCGCCCGAGCGCGATGCCCATGCGCTCCTGGTCGGCCTTGGTCTTGGGTTCGACCGCCTGCGAGATCACCGGCTCCGGGAACACCATCCGCTCGAGGATGATTTCGTGATCGGGGTCGCTCAGCGTCTCGCCGGTGGTGACCTCCTTGAGGCCCACGCAGGCGGCGATGTCGCCGGCACGCACTTCCTTGATCTCGACCCGGTTGTTGGCGTGCATCTGCAGCAGCCGGCCGATGCGCTCCTTCTTGCCGCGGATCGGGTTGTAGACCGCGTCGCCGGACTTGAGCACGCCGGAATAGACCCGGATGAAGGTCAGCTGACCAACAAAGGGGTCAGTCATCAGCTTGAACGCCAGCGCCGAGAATTTCTCGTCGTCGGTCGGTTTGCGGCTGACTTCGTGCTCGTGGGCGTCAATGCCCTTGACCGGGGGAATGTCCACCGGCGAAGGCATCAGCTCGACCACTGCGTCGAGCATCGCCTGCACACCCTTGTTCTTGAAGGCCGAACCGCAGAGCATCGGCACGATTTCATTGGCCAGGGTGCGAATCCGCAGGCCCTTCTTGATGTCCTCGACCGACAGGTCGCCGTCCTCGAGGTACTTGTTCATCAGCTCTTCGTTCGCCTCGGCGGCGGCCTCAAGCATCTGTTCGCGCCATTGCTTGCAGGTGTCGACCAACTCCGCCGGAATAGGGGCCAGGTCGTACTTCATCCCCTGGGTGGAATCATCCCAGATGATCGCGCGCATGCGCACGAGATCGACCACGCCGACAAATTTTTCCTCGGCACCGATGGGCACTTGAATCGGAATCGGGTTCGCCTTGAGGCGGGTCTTCATCTGGTCGTAGACCTTGAAGAAGTTCGCGCCGGTACGGTCCATCTTGTTGACGAACGCGAGCCGTGGCACCCGGTACTTGTTGGCCTGACGCCAGACCGTCTCCGACTGGGGCTGGACGCCGCCAACCGCGCAATAAACCATGCAGGCGCCGTCAAGCACCCGCATCGAGCGCTCGACCTCGATGGTGAAGTCGACGTGCCCCGGGGTATCGATGATGTTGATCCGGTGCTCGGGGAAGGACAGGTCCATACCCTTCCAGAAACAGGTCGTGGCGGCGGAGGTGATGGTGATGCCGCGCTCCTGCTCCTGCTCCATCCAGTCCATCGTCGCGGCGCCATCATGGACCTCGCCGATCTTGTGATTGACACCCGTGTAGAACAGGATGCGCTCAGTCGTCGTCGTCTTGCCGGCGTCGATGTGGGCCGAGATACCGATGTTGCGATAGCGCTCGATAGGAGTCTTGCGGGACATGATTAAACCTCTGGGATCCTGGGGATCCGCGCCTACAGGTAAACAAACCGCTGATTACTGGCCGGCGGCGCAAACCGCGCCACCCGGCCGGCGATCAGAATCGGAAATGTGAGAACGCCTTGTTCGCTTCAGCCATGCGATGAACTTCATCGCGCTTCTTGACCGCCCCGCCGCGATTCTCGGACGCTTCGATCAATTCATTGGCCAGCCGCAGCCCCATCGACTTCTCGCCCCGCTTCTTGGCGGCTTCGCGCAACCAGCGCATGGCCAGCGCACTCCGGCGCACCGGGCGAACTTCAACCGGCACCTGGTAGTTCGCGCCGCCAACGCGGCGGCTCTTGACCTCGACCATCGGGCGGCAGTTCTGCAGCGCCAGGGTGAAGACTTCGAGCGGATCCTTGCCGGACTTGCTGCGGATTTGATCCAGCGCGCCATAGAGCATGCGCTCAGCCACGGCCTTCTTGCCGGCGAGCATCATGACGTTGATGAACTTAGAAACCTCGACGCTACCGTAGATAGGATCGGGCAGGATCAGGCGTTTGGGAACTTCACGACGACGTGGCATGTCATACCTCTCTCATTCAGCTGGCCCGGGCACCCGCCACGGGCACCGTGCCTGGCCACCCAACTCGCCCCGCCGCACCGGAATGACGCGACGGCCGGGAGTGACCGCTTACTAGGCGCAGCGACCAATGGTCCTGTCACCCTTCACACCGGGGGCGTCGCTCGCGCGCGCCCGCCTTGAAACCATGGTGGACCGACTGGCGGTCCGCCCGCCGGACAGCGCCGGATCAGGCCTTCTTGGGCCGCTTCGCGCCGTACTTCGAGCGCGACTGCTTGCGGTCCTTGACCCCTTGCAGGTCGAGCGAGCCGCGCACGATGTGGTAGCGCACGCCCGGCAAGTCCTTGACCCGGCCGCCGCGAATCAGCACCACCGAGTGTTCCTGGAGGTTATGCCCTTCGCCGCCGATGTAGCTGATGACCTCGAAACCGTTGGTAAGACGCACCTTGGCGACCTTACGCAGCGCCGAGTTCGGCTTTTTCGGGGTCGTGGTGTACACCCGAGTGCACACACCACGGCGCTGAGGGCAATTCTCCAGAGCCGGACTCTTGCTCTTCGTTTCAGCCGTGGCACGGCCGCTACGAACGAGTTGGTTGACGGTTGGCATCTATAAGTCCTTGTTTATTCGATAAATTTCTACAGGCCTGCGTTCGGTTGCGCAGGGCCGTACTGCTTGGGCGATCACGCTCCCGGCACTCAGCAAGTGATATGGCGCCGAAAAGCCGACCATTATATCCCTTGCCGGATAATTTCGGCAAGCGGACTACTTGTCAGCGCTTTGCCGGTTGGTAACTGACCAGCTCCTGCTGCAGCCTGGTCTGGACCGATCCATCGGGGCGGTAGAGGGTCAGGTCGAGGCGCGCCCAGCCATTGACGGACGGCGCATACCAGAAGGTGGCGCTGATCTTGCCGCTGAGCGCACCGACGACGCCATTGACCAGCACCGGAGTGTCCCAGCCGCCCAGGTGCTCGATGCGCAGCGCGTCGAAGACGCCGGCCGGCACCGTGATCCGTTCCAGCCCGTCGACGCGGGCGCCCACCCGGTAAGTGGTGACGCTGTCAGACCGGCCGGAGAGCTGATAACGGTAGTCCCAGGACTTGCCCAGCGCGAGCGGGAAATCAGCGTAACGCATCTGCCCCGAGACCTTGCCGGGCACGTCCAAGGAGAGCGTCGTGCGGCTCATCGAACGCAGCCGCTCGCCTGGTACTGGCCGCCCCCGGGAGTCGAGCCCCCGCTGGCGCAACTGGATCAGGTCACCGCTGACGCGCGTCACGACCCGCTCGAGAGAGACCGGGTCGCCGCTTTCCCCGTCCAGGCCCTGGTAGACCCAGCGGTCGCCCAGGGCGATTTTCGGGGCCGGGACCGGGTCTGAACCGATCACGCCACCGCCCGCTGGCCCCGAACCGATGGTCGAGCAGGCCCCGAGGGCAAGCCCCAGGCCCAAGCCGGCGGCCAGGCGCGTCACCACTCGCCACCCAGCGACCGGCACGCGGCGCTCGCGCGTGCCGACGACGGCGACGGGCTTACTCACGTCCGGCTCCCCGCTCACTCCGAGGCGCTGGATTCAACGCCGCTGGATTCGCCACCCTCTTCCTGCTCGGCGCCGGCCGTGACTGGCTCAGGCAGGAAGGCTGCCTCGGCAGCAAGAGCGGCTTGCTCCTGCGACTCGAAGATCTCGCGCGCCCGGCGCGCCCGGTGATAGGCGAGTCCGGTCCCGGCAGGAATCAGCCGGCCGACGATCACGTTTTCCTTGAGGCCGCGCAGCTCGTCGCGCTTGCCCATGATCGCCGCTTCGGTCAGGACCCTCGTGGTTTCCTGGAACGAGGCCGCCGAGATGAACGAGTTGGTCGACAACGACGCCTTGGTGATGCCCAGGAGCAGGTTCATGTACGTGGCCGGCTCCTTGTCGGCAGCGACCGCCTTCTCGTTCATGTCGAGCATTTCGGAACGCTCGACCTGCTCACCTGGCAGGAACGGCGTGCCGCCCGGCTCGACAATCTGGACCCGGCGCAGCATCTGGCGAACAATCACTTCGATGTGCTTGTCGTTGATCTTCACGCCCTGGAGGCGATAGACGTCCTGCACCTCGTCGACGATATAACGCGCCAGTGCCTCGATGCCCAGCAGACGCAGGATGTCGTGCGGATCGGCCGGGCCGTCGACGATCATCTCGCCCTTGTTGACGACGTGACCGTCGTGCACCAGGACGTTCTCCTCCTTGGGAATCAGGAACTCGTGGGCGTTGCCCTCGAGATCGGTGATCACCAGGCGCTGCTTGCCCTTGGTGTCCTTGCCGAACGAAACTGTCCCGGTGACCTCGGCGAGCGTCCCGGCATCCTTGGGAGAACGGGCCTCGAAGAGCTCGGCCACTCGCGGCAGACCGCCGGTGATGTCGCGGGTCTTCTGCGACTCCTGCGGAATCCGCGCCAGAACCTCGCCGACTCCGGCCTGCTGGCCGTCACGAACCGTGATCAGTGCCCCGGTGGGGAAGCTGATCGTCACCGAGTGGTCGGTGCCGGCGATCTTGACTTCCTCGCCGGCGGCGTTGAGCAGCTTGACCTGCGGCCGCAGGTTGCGCGTCGCGGCGCCACGACGCTTGGGATCGATGACCACCAGCGTCGAGAGGCCAGTGACCTCGTCGATCTGGCGAGCCACCGTGTCGCCCTCATCGACGTTCTCGAAGCGGATCGTGCCGCCGTATTCGGTGACGATCGGGCGGGTAAGAGGATCCCAGGTGGCGAGCAGCGCGCCCGCCTTGACCTGCTTGCCGTCTGAACCCAGCAGCGTTGCGCCGTAGGGAACCTTGTGGCGTTCGCGCTCCCGGCCATTGTCGTCGGCGATGACGATCTCGGCCGAGCGCGAGATCACGATCTGCTCGCCCTTGGCGTTGGTGACGTAACGCATCATCGTCGAGAAGCGCACGACGCCGTTGGACTTGGCCTCGACCGAACTGGCGATTGCCGCCCGCGATGCCGCACCACCGATGTGGAAGGTCCGCATCGTCAGCTGCGTGCCGGGCTCGCCGATCGACTGCGCCGCGATGACGCCGACGGCCTCGCCGATATTGACCAGCGAACCGCGACCGAGGTCGCGAC
>JAHYJF010000217.1 GCA_019428955.1 Burkholderiaceae bacterium | reverse complement strand
CTCAGGAAGCCCCTGTCGCGCCCGCTTCCTCGCCTTCCTCCGGACGGTCCATCAACTGGACCAGCGCCATCGGCGCAGCGTCACCGAGCCGGAAACCGAACTTCAGGATCCGCAGGTAACCGCCGTTGCGAACCGCGTAACGGGGTCCGAGCTCGTTGAAGATCTTGACCACCATTTCCCGGTCGCGCAGCCGATCGAACGCCAGGCGGCGATTGGCCAGCGAAGGCTTCTTGCCGAGCGTGATGAGCGGCTCCACTACCCGGCGAAGTTCCTTCGCCTTGGGAAGCGTGGTCTTGATCTGCTCGTGCCGCAGCAGCGCATTGCACATATTGCGCAACATCGCCTGGCGATGACTGCTGGTTCGATTTAGTTTGCGAAGTCCGTTACGGTGACGCATGACATTTCCTCTTCACACCGCCGTCGGTTCATACCGCGGCATACTCATTGGACAGCTTGGCTCTCAGGGGCGTTCGAGATTGGCCGGCGGCCAGTTCTCGAGTTTCATCCCCAGGGTGAGTCCGCGCGCCGCGAGCACTTCCTTGATCTCGTTGAGCGACTTGCGACCCAGATTAGGCGTCTTGAGCAGCTCGTTTTCCGTGCGTTGCACCAGGTCGCCGATGTAATAGATGCTCTCGGCCTTGAGGCAGTTCGCCGAACGAACCGTCAACTCCAGGTCATCTACCGGCCGGACGTAGAGCGGATCCAGTTGCGGCTGTTCGCCGTCCGGTTCCAGCCCAGGGGCCTGCGACGGGTCGCCGCCTTCAAGCGCCGAGAACACCGCCAGTTGCTCGATCAGGATGCGAGCTGATTGACGAACCGCGTCCTCGGGAAAGATGACGCCGTTGGTCTGGACATCGACCACCAGCCGGTCAAGGTCGGTGCGCTGCTCTACGCGTGCGCTCTCGACCACGTAGCTCACCCGGCGAATCGGCGAAAACGAAGCGTCGAGCACGATCCGCCCGACCGACTTGGTTTCGCCGATATCACGCAAGGTTCCCGGAACGTAGCCGCGGCCGCGCTCGACCTTGATCGTCATGTCCAGTTTGCCACCCTGCGTCAGCGTGCCGATGAGGTGCTCGGGATTGATGATCTCGGCGTCATGCGAGAGTTCGATGTCGGCGGCTGTCACGGACCCCGGGGTGTCCTTGTGCAGCGTGAAGAAGGCTTCGTCGCGGTTGTGCAGCTTGAACACGACGCCCTTGAGGTTGAGCAACAGGTCTACGACGTCTTCACGCAGCCCGTCGATGGTCGAGTACTCGTGCACTACACCGGTAATCTGCACCTCGGTCGGCGCATAGCCGACCATTGAGGACAGCAGCACGCGGCGCAGTGCGTTGCCAAGCGTGTGCCCATAGCCACGCTCGAACGGCTCCATGACCACGCGGGCGTGCGACGGTCCGAGTTTCTCGACCTCGACGATGCGCGGTTTAAGCATGGCTGTCTGCATTGCAATTTCCTCTAGGATTAGCGCGAGTACAACTCGACGATCAGACTTTCGTTGATGTCGCCCGCGAGGTCGCTGCGATCGGGAACCGACTTCAGCACGCCTTCCATCTTGGTAGCGTCAACCGACACCCAGCTCGCCATTCCGGTCTGTTCAGCGAGGTTGAGCGAATCTACGATACGCGCCTGCTTCTTGGATTTCTCGCGAACGCTGATTACATCGTCAGCTTTCACCGCGGCCGACGCGATATTCACGACGCGGCCGTTGACCGCGATCGCCCGGTGGCTCACCAGCTGGCGGGCCTCAGCGCGGGTCGAACCGAACCCCATCCGGTAGACGACGTTGTCCAGTCGGCACTCCAGCAACTTGAGCAGGTTTTCACCGGTGTTTCCCTTGCGGCGCAGGGCCTCCGCAAAATAACGGCGGAACACCCGCTCGAGAACGCCGTACATGCGCTTGACCTTCTGCTTCTCGCGCAACTGCACCCCGTAGTCCGAAGTGCGGGCGCCCGAGATCCGGCCGTGCTGGCCCGGTTTGCTGTCGAGCTTGGCCTTGGATTCGAGCGAACGACGAGCGCTCTTGAGAAACAGGTCAGTCCCTTCACGGCGGGACAGCTTAGCCTTTGGTCCAATATAACGTGCCACGTTTTATCCTTCTTTCGATACGCGAATCGCTTCGCGGTTAGTCCGACTTGATGGGCCCGGCCTCGTGCAGACGACTCTCGGCGTCGAACAGTGGTCTTACGTCCGGCGATTCAATCGCGCGCCAATGGCACGGCGATACGGGCGCCCGAACACGCCCTGATTCCAAGAATTAGATCCGCCGGCGCTTGGGAGGACGGCAGCCGTTGTGCGGAATCGGGGTGATATCGGAGATCGAGAGAATCTTGATCCCGAGCGCATTCAACGCCCGCACCGACGATTCACGACCAGGCCCCGGTCCCTTGATCAGTACCTCGAGATTCTTGATCCCGCATTCCTGCGCGCTGCGACCAGCCGCCTCAGCGGCGATCTGGGCCGCAAATGGCGTCGATTTGCGCGAGCCCTTGAACCCGGCGCCACCGGACGAAGCCCACGACAGCGCGTTGCCCTGCCGGTCGGTGATGGTAATGATGGTGTTGTTGAACGATGCGTGGACGTGCGCAATGCCGTCGGCAATGTTCTTCTTGACCTTCTTGCGAACCGCCCGTTTCCCGGCGGTTTGTTGACCCTGCTTTGCCATGTGCCGATTCTCCGATTATTTCTTCAGCGCTACGCCGGCCTTGCGCGGGCCCTTACGAGTGCGGGCATTGGTCCGCGTACGCTGGCCGCGCACTGGCAGGCCGCGGCGATGACGCAGACCGCGATAGCAGCCCAGGTCCATCAGGCGCTTGACCGCCATCGAAACCTCGCGGCGCAGATCACCCTCGACGGTGAACTGGAGGAGCGATTCACGAATCCGCTCGAGTTCCGCGTCGTTGAGGTCTTTGATCTTCTTGCTGTATTCGATGCCGGCGGCCGCGCAGATCGCACGGGCGCGTGCGCGACCGATACCGTAGATGGCCGTCAGGCCTATTTCCGTGTGCTGACGGTCGGGAATGTTGATGCCCGCAATACGTGCCATTCTGGTCCTCTATTAAGACGGTTGCCTCAACCCTGGCGCTGCTTGTGGCGCGGGTCCTTGCAGATCACACGCACGACACCGTCGCGCTTGACGATCTTGCAATTACGGCAAATTTTCTTCACTGATGCCATTACTTTCATGAGTTACCTCGTTCGGTTTCGCCTGTTACGCGACTACCTGGCCCTGAATGTGATTCTGGCCCGCGAGAGGTCGTACGGCGTTAGTTCCACTGTCACCTTGTCGCCCGGCAAAATCTTGATGTAGTGCATCCGCATTTTTCCGGAGATATGCCCCAGCACTACATGCCCGTTTTCCAGCTTGACCCTGAAGGTTGCATTGGGGAGGTTTTCGAGCACCTCCCCTTGCATCTGGATAACGTCTTCCTTGCTCATCGCTCAAGTCGGCTCCGGATGAAACCCCGCCCTCAGGCACCCAAACCCTTCGCCCCTGACTTGCGCATCAAACTTTCATACTGGTGCGACATCAGGTAAGCCTGCACCTGGGACATGAAATCCATCGTCACCACCACGATGATCAGCAACGATGTGCCGCCAAAGTAGAACGGTACGTTCCACTGCAGGCGCATGAACTCCGGCAGCAGGCAGACCGCGGTGATGTAGATCGCACCCGACAGCGTCAGCCGCATCAGAATCTTGTCGATGTAACGCGCGGTCTGCTCGCCCGGCCTGATTCCCGGCACGAACGCGCCACTCTTCTTGAGGTTTTCCGCGGTCTCCCGGCTGTTGAATACCAGGGCCGTGTAGAAGAAGCAGAAGAAGATGATCGCTGCGGCGTACATCAGCACATAAACAGGTTGCCCCGGCGAGAGCGTTGCCGCCATGTCCTTGAGCACGTTCACCACCCCGGAGTTCGACTCACCGGCGGTAAACCACTGCGCCAGCGTGGCCGGAAACAGGATGATCGACGAGGCGAAGATCGGCGGGATCACGCCCGACATGTTGAGCTTGAGCGGGAGATGCGAGGTCTGTCCGCCATAGACCCGGTTGCCGACCTGGCGCTTGGCATAGTTGACCGTGATCTTGCGCTGACCGCGCTCGACGAACACCACGAACCCAGTCACCAAAAGCACCAGCGCGACGATGACCAGTGCCGCGAAGGCATGCATCGAGCCGGTCCGAACCAGTTCGCCCATGCCGCCGATGGCGGCCGGCAAGCCGGCGACGATGCCGGCGAAAATGATGATCGAGATACCGTTACCCAGCCCGCGTTCGGTGATCTGCTCGCCGAGCCACATCAGGAACATCGTTCCGGTGACCAGCGAGACCACCGCGGTGAAACGGAACACCATGCCGGGCTCGATGACCAGACCCTGCTGCGACTCCAGCGCCACCGCAATGCCAAGCGCCTGGAACAGGGCCAGCGCGAGGGTAAACCAGCGCGTGTACTTGGTGATCGCGCGTCGACCGGACTCGCCTTCCTTCTTGATCGCTTCGAGCTGCGGCACCACCACGGTGAGCAGCTGCATGATGATCGATGCCGAGATGTACGGCATGATCCCGAGCGCGAACACGGTGAAGCGGCTCAGCGCGCCGCCGGAGAACATGTTGAACATGCCCAGGATGCCGCCCTGCTGGCTGCGGAACAGCGACGCCAGCTGGTCCGGATCGATGCCCGGGACCGGAATGTGGGCGCCGACCCGGTAGACCACCAGGGCCATCAACAGGAAAAGCAGGCGCTGCTTGAGGTCGCCTGACTTGCCTGCCTTCATCAATGCTGACTGGTTAGTCGCCACTTGGTTCGGTTCTCGGTTCTGTGGTCCGTGCGGTCACTAGCTGCTGCAATTACTCGACGCTGCCGCCGGCTGCTTCGATCGCCGCACGCGCACCCTTGGTCGCACCGATACCCTTGAGGACCACCTTGCGGGTGATCTTTCCCGAGAGCATCACCTTGGCGCTGATCGCCAGGTGCGGAACCACGCCAGCCTGCTTGAGAGCCAGCAGGTCGACTTCGGCAACGGTCATCTTCTCCAGGTCGGAAAGCCGCAGTTCGGCTGCGAATTCCGAGGCCATCGAGTGAAAACCACGCTTGGGCAGGCGACGCTGGATCGGCATCTGGCCGCCCTCGAAACCGACTTTGTGGAAGCCGCCAGCACGGGACTTCTGCCCCTTGTGGCCGCGACCCGCGGTCTTGCCCAGGCCGGAGCCAATGCCGCGGCCAACTCGCCGGCGCGGCTTCTTGCCGCCCTCACTGGGCTTGATATCGTTCAGACGCATAGGTCCTCCTCGTTCCTCAGTTCACTTTAACCAGGTACGAGACCTTGTTGATCATGCCGCGCACTGCCGGCGTGTCCTCGAGTTCCCTGGTCTGGCGGATCGACTTCAGGCCCAGCCCGAGCACCGTTGCACGATGGTCGCCGCGAGTGCCGATCGGACTCTTCACCAGGGTTACTTTCAAAGTCTTCTTGCTCATCACTTTCTCCGCATCCGCTCGGTTTACGAGCCGCGTCCCGCCAACAGGACCCCGACTTAGCCGAGGATCTCCTCGACCGTCTTACCGCGCTTGGCGGCGATTTCGGCCGGGGTACTCATGGTCTTGAACGCATTCAGGGTCGCTCGGACCATGTTGTACGCGTTGCTCGATCCGTGGCTCTTGGCGACGACGTTGGTGACACCCATCACGTCGAAGACCGCGCGCATCGGGCCGCCGGCAATCACGCCGGTGCCGTCCGGAGCCGGCGCGAGGAACACGTTCGCGGCCCCGTGACGTCCCTTGAGCACGTGCTGGATCGTGCCATCACGCAGGCTGACCTTGACCATCTTGCGCCGCGCCTCGTCCATCGCTTTCTGCACGGCGACCGGCACCTCGCGAGCCTTGCCCTTGCCCATG
>JAHYJF010000216.1 GCA_019428955.1 Burkholderiaceae bacterium | reverse complement strand
GCATGGCGAATCATCGGCGCGGCGACTCTGGTGCTCGCGCTCGCCCTATCGTTGCTGATGGGACCGGAAATTCCGCCGCTGGCGGCGGGAGCGGCGGGAGCGGCGGGCCGCTCGAGCGGGCGCAGCCCAATAGCCTGGCGGGTCGTGATTGCCTACGGAGCGGCAGGGATCGGCTACATCATCCCGGCGACCTACCTGCCGGTCATGGCCCGCGAAATCGTCGCTTCGCCACTGGTCTTCGGCTGGAGCTGGCCGATGTTCGGCAGTGCGGCGTTCGCCTCGACGCTGTTGGTCGCGCGGCTCCAGGACTCGGCGTCGAACCGCACGATCTGGGCCATCAGCCAGGGCGTCATGGCCATCGGCCTGCTGCTGGCGGCAATAGCGCCGGACATCGTGACCATCATCATCGCCGGACTGTGCGTGGGCGGCACGCTGACGATCATCACGTTGATCGGCATGAAGGAAGTCCACCGGACCGTACCTGCAGACGATGCGATGCGCCATATCGCGGTGATGACCATCGCCTTCGCCAGTGGCCAGATGGTCGGCCCGGTGTTCGCCAGTTCGCTGCACCAGGCGACAGGCAGCTTCACCGCCCCGCTGCTGGCGGCCAGCGTCGTGTTGCTGCTTACGGCCTGGTTGTTGACCGGCAAGACGCGCCAATACTAGAGACTTACGCAGCGCCCCACGTCTCCAGATTCACGCGAAGCTAGTCAGCGTGAGCCTTATCGAACTCCCACACCCGCTCAAATCCTACAAGCCGGCTAAACGCCTGAAAGTCGTACAAGCGGTCTGCCACCGCAGCCGAGGAACCGTCGCGGAGCAGCGCGCCATATGCTTCCTCAAGTGCGTAGCCCATCGCAAGGAAACCAGTTCCGGGGTAGATGGCGATCCGAAAACCAAGCGCGTTGAGCTCTTCACGACTCAACGCCGGGGTGCGCCCGCCTTCAACCATATTGGCAACCACGGGTTTGTCAAAGGCACTGGCGATGCGGGTCATTTCCTCAACTGTTTCGGGCGACTCGACGAACAGAATGTCTGCTCCCGCCGCCCCATAGGCCTCGGCGCGGCGCAGCGCCTCGTCAATCCCCAATGAGGTGCGTGCGTCAGTGCGGGCAACGATGAGAAAGTCAGCGCTGGAGCGAGCATCATTGGCGACCTTGAGCTTTCGCACCATGTCATTCATCGGGATGACTCGCCGTCCCGGAGTATGGCCGCACTTCTTGGGGAACTCCTGATCCTCCAATTGGATTCCAGCCACCCCGGCCGACTCGTAGCCGCGAATGGTGTGGTCGACATTCAACAGGCCACCATAGCCAGTATCGCCATCGGCAATCAGGGGTGTCTGAGTCCCCTGGGCGAAGGTGGCCACTCGGCCGATCATGTCCGAGTACGTCGCCAGTCCGGCGTCAGGAAGGCCGAGATAGGAGGCGACCGTACCGTAACCGCTCATGTAGAGCAGGTCAAATCCCATGCGATCGGCGACGAGGGCGGAGATCATGTCAAACACACCCGGGGCAATGATCAGCCCTGGTTGCGAAAGGCGATCCTTCAAGCGGCGTCGTTTGGCATCAGGAGTCATGGCCGATCCTCAATTAATGGTCGACCATTGTATACTATGAGCGCCAATCTGCTGGGGTCTTGATGCCGCGATAAAGCTCGGTCCAGAACAGATTCTCATCAGGAGACAGCCACATCGTGCCACCTCGAACTCGCCGCGGCGATATCGCGCCCAGCTCGCACGGTTATACCGCCGACCGGGTTTACGCTCTGGTCAAGGACGGTATCCTGCGCAATCAACTGCCCGACGGCACTCGTTTGCGCGAAACCGAGTTGGCGGCCGAAATCGGGGTTAGCCGCACGCCAGTGCGCGAGGCGCTACGACGGCTAACTGGCGAAGGGTTGGTGGAAACGACCCGACACCTCGGTTGTCGCGTGCGGGGATGGCAAGACCGCGACCTGAACGAAATCTTTCGCCTGCGCGCTTTGCTGGAAAGCCAAGCCGCCCGCTTGGCGGCACAAAACCTGGGCGAACCAGGGATAGCTACACTGAGCGAATTGTGTGATGCAATGGAAGCTTTAGTGGCGAGCTCCGGCGCAGACGCAAGCAAGCGCGATGCGCTTCCAACGCTCAACAACCGCTTCCATTCACTTATTTTGGCGGGGTCGGGCAGTCAAAGATTGCAGACGCTCGCTACTCAGGTCATATCTCTACCGCTGGTTCTTCACACTTTCACCCGCTACGAGGACCGGGAAATCAGCCGCAGCATGGCCCACCACCGGGAGTTGGTGGACGCGTTTCGCGCCGGCGACCCTGATTGGGCGGAGAGCGTGATGCGCGCCCACATTTACGCCGGACATGCGGTGATGAAGCGTGGCCTGGCCATTCCCCGGCTCGACAATGAGAGGAGCGGTTGACGGTCCTGAGGGCCAATGTATACAATGATTTGCGTTTGACCAGTCACATTCAATTTGCCCTGCGCCTACTCGGCCCGCCATTTCGACCCATCGCTGAACCGGCACCACGGAGGAGACTCATGAATAAGATCGTCAGAACGGCTTTGAGCACAGCCGCAGCAACCCTTACCGCTTTCGCCTTAGCTGCCGCTCCGGCCCATGCCGCCCGGACCCTCCGGACAACCATTCAAGTCGCCACCAACCATCCGGTGGGCGCAAACGTGGTGTACTTCAAGGAGCAGGTCGAAAAGCTGTCTGGTGGCGCGATAAAGGTCGAGATTTATGATTCCGCACAGCTCTACAAGGGCAGCGAAGTACCGCAGGCGGTATCCTCCGGCGCGGTCGATATGGGAGTCGTTCTGATCGACGAATTTGCCGGGACCATACCGGCCACAGGGCTCTTGTCGGTAGCCTTCATGTTCCCGACCTTTGAAATTATGGCCAAGGCGGCAAATCCGCAAAGCCCGGTTCGCAAGGAAGTCGACGAGATGATCCGCACTACCGGTGCGCGCGTGCTTTGGTGGCAGGACTATGGCCCGGTGCAACTGCTGTCCAAAGGTGCTCCGATTGTCAATCCGGCCGACATGAAGGGCAAGAAGGTTCGAGTTCTTGGCAAACCGTCCGGCGACTTCATCAATGCGCTCGGCGGCGTCCCGGTGAAGATCGGTGGTTCCGAGCAGTTCATCGCATACCAGCGCGGTACTGTCGATATCGGGATGACCGGCGTCACCGCGATCAAGTCACGTAAGATTTATGAGGTGATGAATTCAGTCACGATTACCAACCACGCGCAGGCCGAGTTCCTGGTTGTGATCAACGATAAATTGTGGGATACGTTATCCAGCCAGGAAAAGGCGTGGATGACGGAGGCGGCCCATGCCGCGGAGAACAAACTGCGCGCTGAAACCAAGGGCCAGCATCTGGATGCGGAGAAATTCATCGCGGCCAATACGCCGATGAAGGTGATCCACCTGACCCCCGAGCAGATCAAGGCGTGGCAGACCGCCGCCGCGCCAGCCGTTGACACCTACGTGAAAGCTGCCGGCGAACCAGGCAAGCGCCTCGTCGAAGAAGTCCGCAAGCTATATTGATTCCAGTTGACGAGAGCGGCCGACCTGCACTCGCCAGGTCGGCCGGCATCTGTGAAACCAGCAATCCACCCGAACTACGGACCTCGTAGCTCCCCATGCCCCAGCCATTCCCTGCGCCTGCCACTCGCTTGCTGACTAAGGTGGATGGCCTGGGCAATTTCTGCGCTCGTCTGGGCGACATCATAATAATCAGCATTTCGGTCATGCTGTTCTACGAAGTCGGCGCACGCTACCTGTTCAACTCGCCGACCCAGTGGTCACAAGATATCGCGGTCACGCTCCAGGTGTGGTTTACATACCTGGGCATGGCGTACGTCTTGCGACAACGTCAACTCATCCGCATTACCGCCCTACTGGGACTCTTACCGGCCCGCGGCCGGCAGGTGCTTGAGGGGCTGTCGTTAATCATCATCCTAGCTTTTTCTACGGTGGCCGTGGTCAAGGGCTGGGGCATTGTCGACGACTCCATACACCTAGGCCGGCGCCAACCGACCATGCTCGAACTACCCAATTGGATCTCTGAACTTCCGGTGGTGATCGGATTTACCCTGCTTGCCGTTCAGGCGCTGGCTGACCTGTTAAGACTGCCGTTTCGACCAGCTCCGGAGTTCACGCCCGCCGGGGAGTACGCACCACCTTCCGATGAGGTCGGCACACCATCACAGCGCGCTCCGGGGACCTCTCAACCATGACCCTGGTATTCGTGATTGTAGGTCTGCTGGCGTTGCTGTTCCTGGGGATTCCGGTGGCTTTTGCACTGGCCGGCCTCGGCACCGTCATGCTGGTAATGAAGGGCCTGCCATTGGTGATGGTGGCCCAGAGCCTGCACGGTACTGTCGACAACTTCGTTCTGCTATCGGTGCCGATGTTCCTGCTGATGTCAAACCTGCTGCTGCGTGGTGGCGTGGGGCGGGACCTCTTCACCGCCGTGCAGAGTTGGGTTGGGCACTGGCCCGGCGGCTTGGGCGTCGCGGCCCTGCTGTCGTGCGGCCTGTTCTCTGCGATCTCCGGGAGTTCGGTGGCCACAGCCGCCACGATCGGGACAGTTGCGATACCGGAAATGACCAAGCGCGGCTACGGCAAGGGCTTCACGCTTGGTCTCATGGCTGCCGGTGGGACATTGGGAATTTTGATACCACCTTCGATTCCTCTGATCGTCTACGGGGTCATCACCGAGGAGAGTATCGGCAAGCTATTTCTTGCTGGAGTAGGTCCGGGGCTGCTGCTGATCGTCCTGTTCGTGATCTACATCGTGGGTTATGCAATGGTCACTCGCGCCCATGAGAGCGTGGCCAAAGCCACTCCCGTAGAACGTCGAAGAGCTACTTTGAGGGCTCTGCCGACTGCCGCGCTGGCGGCCATAATGTTGGGTGGGATCTATAGCGGGGCGTTCACCCCAACCGAAGCTTCCGCAGTCGGCGCCGTGGCCGCGTTTATTCTGACCGCTGTAATCCTGCGCACATTGAGCCGAGCAGCGTTCGCCGAGGCAGTACGCCAGACAGTAAGTACCACCATTGTGTTGTTCCTGGTGGTCATCGGGGCCAAGATTTTCGGCAAGGCGGTCACGCTCTACCAAGTACCCGCGATGGTGTCGCAATTGGTCGATACCCACGTTGCGACCGCCGGGCTGTTCTTGCTCATTGTTGCCGGCATCCTCCTGTTCATCGGACTCTTCCTGGAAAGTCTATCGATGCTCCTGATCATGGTGCCGGTACTGTTTCCGGCCGTGATTGCGCTCGGCATTGATCCGGTCTGGTTCGGCATCTTCTTCGTAATGATGATCGAAATCGCACTAATCACGCCGCCCGTGGGACTCAATCTCTTCGTGATCCAGGCGGTAGCGCAATCGACGCTTGGCACCGTCATTCGAGGGGTCAGCCCCTTCATCGCATTGATGCTCCTGGCGGTGGCGATATTGTGGCTGCTGCCGCAAATCGCGCTTTGGATTCCGTTCAACCTCTAGGCTCCAGATATCGTCGCACCTCAGCGCGTAAGCGATCCGAAGCGTTGGCAAGAAGATAGTGCAAGAGGTAGCGCCAAACCCATCCGCAAGAAGATTCCCTGGTTCGTGACTTTTGTCACCGCGGGCTGCCGCCGCTTCAGACTACCGTTCGTGATGATGGGGATACCATTGGTCGGATATTCGAGACCTGCCAGCCGGGTCTTGAGATTCATTCCGGACGATTGGGGTTACATTTTTAAAAATCCGCCGCAACGGCGGAACGAGCGGTTCACAGGAGGTAAGCCATGAAATCATTCCAGACATTTAAACTAGCTTTGGCAGCATTACTGCTGGGCGGTCTCGCAGCGTGCGGCAGCGGTGGCGGCGAGGGCACACTGCGTTTGTCGCTGACCGACGCGCCGAGCGCCGACTTCAACGAAGTCAACGTAACGGTCGAGAAAATTCGCGTCCACCAGAGCAGCACCGCCAGCGATACCGACGGCGGCTGGGGCGAGATTATTCTCACCGACGATAGCGGCGCTCCGATGCCCAAAAGATTCA
>JAHYJF010000215.1 GCA_019428955.1 Burkholderiaceae bacterium | reverse complement strand
AACCACCAGGCGCACTGGTGCGCCGTTCTGGCGCGGCAACGTCTGCCCGTACACGCCCAGCGTCAGCAAGCTCAGGCGGTGGCTGGCCTCGTCGATACGCAGGCCCTCGACGTAGGGCCACTGCAGCACTTCTGAGGACAAGCCCGGCATCTGGCGAGGATCGCCCAGGGTGGTGAACTCGACGAACTTGGCATTGCCGCGCGGCTCGACCCGTCGGGTGATCTCCGAAAACGGATATCCCACCCAGGGGATCACCATCGACCAACCCTCGACGCAGCGCAGGCGATAGATCCGCTCCTCGAGCGGAGCCAGGCGCAGCAACTCGTCGATATCGAACACCTTCGGCCGGTTGACCTCGCCTTCGACGCTGATCGTCCAGGGCCGGATCTTCAGGGTGTGCGCATAGCGCGCCGGGTCGGCCTTGTCGGTGCCGAACTCGTAGAAATTGTTGTAGCTGGTGGCGTCGGCGTAGGTGGTCGGCCGTTCCATGCTCGAAAGCGCACTGCGGGCCGCCGCCAGCTTGGTCTGGTCACCGCCGCTCGCGGCCAGCGCCGCCCCGATCCCGCCGAGTCCCAGCGGGGCGTAGGCCAGCCCGGCAGCGCCGGCCCGGAGAATCGCGCGACGATTGTCGAACAGGTGCCGGGGGGTGATCTCTGAGGGTGCAATCCGCCCGATCGAAGAATCCTTGCTCATGGCCCCGGCTTCAGCGCAGGCCGGCGATGTATTCCGCGCTCGCGCTGATCTCGGCGTCCGACATTCGCGCCGCTATCGCGCTCATCGGTGCGCTGTTCTTGCGCGTGCCCTGCCGGAACGCCACCAGTTGCGCCGCAACGTACTCCGCGTATTGGCCACCAACGCGTGGGTACTGAACCGGAATGCCGGCGCCGCTTGGCCCGTGGCAACCCGAGCAGGCCGGGATGTTCTTGGCAGCGATCCCGGCACGGTAGATCTTCTGCCCGGCTACAGCCAGCTCCTTGTTCCTGGCCGCCGAGGGCCGGAACTTCTGCGCCGCATAGTAGGCGGCGACTTCGCGCATCGTGTCGGGGGCCAGCATCATCGCAAAACCGGCCATCAGCTGGTTCTGACGCTCGGCGGCGGTGCCACCCTCCTTGATCCGGAAGCCCTGCAGCTGGCGCATCAGGTACTGCTCGCTCTGCCCGGCCAGCTTCGGATTGGCCGGCGCTGTTCCATTGCCATCGAGACCGTGACAGCCGGCGCAGACCTGGGTCACAATCGTCGGAGGGAGGGTCGGCGCCGCGACTGGCTCTGCCGCCGGAGCAGCCGCGTGAGCGGATGCGCTCAGGACGAGGGCCAGCATTGCACCACCAAGCGCGTGCCTGAACAATCCCTCAATCAGTTTCAATCTTGACATTGTCACCATCCTCGCGGCCCTTCTGCCAACCGGGGCGGCTTGTACAATACACGGTTTCTGAAGACCATGAGCAACTTGCCGAAGCTCCTCCACACTGCGCGATTCCATACGACAGTAGCCAAGCTCGCGCAACTGCCGCGGGGCCAACTGCCGGAAGTCGCGTTCGTGGGCCGGTCCAACGCCGGCAAATCGTCGGCGATAAACGTATTGTGCCAGCGCAAGCGGCTGGCGTTCTCAAGCAAGAGTCCGGGACGCACCCAGGCGCTGAACTACTACGCACTCGGCAACCCCGATCAGGAGCCCATCGGATTTTTGGTCGACACGCCCGGCTACGGTTTCGCCAAAGTTCCCGGGGAGGTGAAGGCCGAGTGGGATCTACTGGGCGGAGAATATCTGCGCCACGGCTCCGGCAACCTGCGCGCAGTAGTGCTGCTCATCGATATCCGGCGCATGATCACGGATCGGGATCAGGCGCTGATCGAATACCTGCCACCCGCGACCCCGCTGCTGGTGCTGATCACCAAGGCCGACAAGCTCGGCCGGGCCGAGCAGTGGGCCAATCGTGAAACGATTCGGCGCGAACTCGCCGATTTCGGCATAACCCCGGAGCGGGCCAAGCTGGTGCTATTTTCGGCACTCAAGCGCACCGGGGTGATCGAGGCTGCCTCCCAGATCAGTTCCTGGATACTGGGCGAAGACTGCCGCGAGGATGATTCCGGTGCGACCAGCGAAGATGGCGCGCCGTCCGCCATTGACAATGGCCGATCCGGGCCACCAACAACGGAGCAATGACTGATGACACCGATCGCGATACCGCGTTCCTACCCGGCGGCCAGGCCCAGGCGGCTGCGCCACGACGATTTTTCGCGGCGCCTGGTCCGCGAGAACTCACTGAGCGCCGACAACCTGATCTACCCGGTATTCGTGCATGACGGCAGCGCTCGCCGCCACGCAGTGGCCTCGATGCCCGGGGTCGAGCGGCTGTCGCTGGACCTGCTCTATCCGGTGGCCGAGCGTTGTCTCGAACTGAAGATCCCGGTGCTGGCGCTGTTCCCGGTCATCGAACCCGAGCTCAAGACGGCCGACGGCCGCATCGCCGCCGATTCCGACGGCCTGGTGCCCCGGGTAGTGCGCGAACTCAAGCGCCGCTTCCCCGAACTGGGCGTGCTCACCGACGTCGCGCTCGATCCCTACACCAGCCATGGCCAGGACGGATTGATCGACGATGACGGCTATGTGCTCAACGATCCCACCACCGAGGTGCTGGTCGCGCAGGCGCTGGCCCAGGCCGAGGCCGGGGTCGACATCGTTGCGCCCTCGGACATGATGGACGGACGGATCGGTGCAATCCGCCAGGCGCTCGAAGCGGCCGGCTACATCCACACCCGGATCATGGCCTATTCGGCCAAGTACGCATCGGCCTTTTACGGTCCCTTCCGCGACGCCGTCGGCTCGGCATCCAATCTCAAGAAGGGCAACAAGAAGACCTACCAGATGGACCCGGCAAACTCGGACGAGGCGCTGCACGAAGTCGCGCTCGACCTGCAGGAAGGCGCCGACATGGTGATGGTCAAGCCCGGGATGCCCTACCTGGACATCGTGCGCCGGGTCAAGGAAACGTTCGCCTGCCCGACGTTCGTCTATCAGGTCAGCGGCGAATACGCGATGCTCAAGGCCGCCGCCGCCAATGGCTGGCTCGACGAGCGCTCGGTCGCGCTCGAGTCGCTGCTGGCGATGCGGCGCGCCGGTGCCGACGGCGTGCTCACCTACTTCGCGCTCGACGCCGCCACCTGGCTCAAGGAGGGCTGACTTGATCCGCGGCCTGCTCCTGTCAGGGGGCGTGGCGCAGGTCGTCGCGCCACCGTTCGTCGCACCCCCGGAAGGGGCGCTGCTGTGGATCGACTGCGACCGCGACGACACCAAGACCTGGATCGAACCGGTCGAGGCGCTGACCGGCACGCTGGTGTTCGAGAACCATCTCTCCGACCTGGAGAACCTGACCCACCGCTCGTTTTTCGACTCGACCCAGGACTACGAGATGGTCGTCTTCCGGGGATTGGCCGGGCGCTCGACATCCGAGCAGGCCAGCACCGCGATCTTCCTGCCGCTCACGCTGATCACCGGCATCTTCGGCATGAACTTCGAGGCGATCCCCGGCCAGCACTCGCCGCTGGGGTTCTGGATCACCATGGCGGCGATGGTCGTGATCGCGGTGGCGTTACTGGTCTTCTTCCGCACGCGCCGTTACCTGTCCGAAAAACCCCGCCGGCATCGCCAGCGCAAGAACTGAGCGCGGCGGGCGCGCCCGGATCAGCCTCCCGACTCGTGCCCGGTCTGGGCGCGCACCCAGTGCGCGTAGTCGTTGGCGACTTCGTCCGGGATCCACGCGAGGATTTCCGGCACCTCATAGGGATGCAATTCAGCCAACCGGCTGATCAGCGCCGAGCGCACCGCGGCGCAGGTCTTGAACAACACCGCGACCTCGGTCGCCGTCTCGATCACGCCTTGCCAGCGGTAGACCGAAATGCCTGGCGCACCGATGTTGACGCAGGCCGCGAGCCGTTCGCCAACCACCGTCGCGGCGATGCGTGCGGCGGTCTCGGCGTCAGGCAGGCTGGTCAGCACCACCACGACAGCATCTGCGTCAGCCTGGCCGTTCACGTCGCAAACCGCCGCTGGGTCAGCGTTCGGGCAAGCGCCAGCGCCACCACGGTATAGCCGAGCAGCATCAGCGCGCTGCGCAAAGCCTCCGCAGGAGCCTGGCCGAGCGCCAGCGGCCGTGCCAGCTCGACGGCTGCCGCCAGCGGCAGGGCCCGACCGATCACCTGCAACCATTGCGGCAACGCATCGACCGGGAAATAGACGCCCGAGAGAAAGGTCATCGGTGTCAGGATAATGGTGAAGTAGTAGGAGAAGAAATCGTAGCCCCGTGCCAGCGCGTTGAAACAAAGCCCCAGGGCGGCGAAGCACATCCCGGTGAGCACCAGCACCGGCAGCACCGCCAGCAGGCTCCAGTGATGAGACAGGCCCAGCGACCAGGCCACTGCCAGGATCGCAAAGCCCGAGAATACGCCCTTGGTCGCAGCCCACAGCCATTCCGCGATGAAGATATCGTCGAGTTCGAGCGGCGCGTTCAACAGCGATTCCCAGGTGCGCTGGACGTGCATGCGCGAGAACGCCGAGTACAGCGACTCGAAACTAGCCGCCATCGCCGCGCTCATCAGGATTGCCCCGCCGGCCAGGAAGGCGATATAGGAAATCTCGCCGACCTCGCCCACCAGTCGTCCGATTCCATAGCCAAACGCGACGAACATGATCAGGGGATCGGCGATGTTCGCCAGGATGCTCTCGATGGCCAGCTTGCGCCACACCAGCAGATTGCGCTGATACACGGCAAGCCAGCGCATCGAGACGGCAGCGCCCAGGAAGTCCCTCATGGCGTCCCCGGCTCAGTCGCGCAGGTCGCGCCCGGTCATCTTGAGGAAGACATCCTCGAGATTGGCAGGGCGCAGCAAGACTCGCAGTCGGGCGTCCTCGCGCGCGGCACGCGCCGCCGCCGCACCGTCGCTGCAATAGAGGAAAGCGGTGTCGCCGACCAGCTCGGAACGGTCCCACATTCCCGGCGTGGCGGCGCTCAGCCAGCGCTCGAGTCCCTCGCCGCTCGCCTCGACCACCTGCGGCTCGATCTCGCGCCTGACCAGCCGCGCCGGCGAATCCTCGGCGATGCTTACGCCGTGGTCGATGATCGTCACCCGGTCGCAGAGGCGCTCGGCTTCCTCCATGTGGTGGGTCGTCAGCACTATGGTCTTCCCGCCCGAGAGCAGGTTTCGCAGGCGCTCCCAGATCAGGTGGCGGGCCTGCGGGTCGAGCCCCGTGGTCGGTTCGTCAAGGAAGAGGATTTCAGGATCGTTGATCAACGAGCGCGCCAGCGTCAGGCGCCGGCGCATGCCGCCCGAGAGCGCCGCGAGGCTCTCGTCACGCTTGTGCTCAAGGCCCGCGAACGCTACCAGTTGCTCGATCCGACCGGCCAGTACCGACTTCTCGATGCCGAAGTAGCGTCCGAATACCCGCAGGTTCTCGGCGACCGAGAAGTCCGGGTCGAGTGCATCGGCCTGGGGGACGACTCCGACCCGGGCGCGCAGTTCGCGGCCGTGCTGCGAGACTGACTGGCCCAGCATTTCGACCGAGCCCTCGTCGGGCTCGAGCAGGCCCAGCATCAGGCGCAGGGTAGTGCTCTTGCCCGCGCCGTTGGGTCCGAGCATGCCGAAACACTCACCGCGGCGGACCTCGAAATCCAACCCATCAACCGCGACCAGCGAGCCGAAACGCTTGCGCAGTCCGGCGACCGTCACTATCGGGCCTGGGGCTGCCATCGGCGGACTCCCGAGTCAGGCGGCGAGCGCGTGGTGCGCACGAGGCGCAGCGCCGAGAGGGCCAAGAAAAAGGGCGGGGCGCCAGCCACAATGGCCGCGCCGCGCCCTTTTCGGTCGGCTCCGTGGCCCGCGCGATACCGTCACCGTAAAGCGCCCGCACCATCGCAGCGGCCGTTGCTCAGGAAGCCCCTGTCGCGCCCGCTTCCTCGCCTTCCTCCGGACGGTCCATCAACTGGACCAGCGCCATCGG
>JAHYJF010000214.1 GCA_019428955.1 Burkholderiaceae bacterium | reverse complement strand
CCTCGCGTGCTTCCTCGGCGGTTTGCTCATCGGGGGGTGGCGATCAGGGCCGATCATCTCGGCCTCAGCGCATCGTGCCCGGCAGCCAGAGCGCGATCTGCGGCCAGATCATCACCAGCGCCATCACCGCGACCATCAGCAGCACGTAGGGTGCGGCGCCACGTACGATCGGCCCCATCGGGGAACCGGTAATGGCCTTGATGGTAAACAGGTTCATGCCTACCGGTGGAGTGATCTGCGCTAGCTCGAGGTTGATGACCAACAGGATCCCGTACCAGATCGGATTGATCCCGAGGTGGGTCATGGCCGGCAGGATCACCGGCGTGGTGATCAGGATGATCGAGATCGACTCGAGGAACATGCCGAGCAGGAAGATCAGCGCCATCATCACGATCAGGAAGCCGGTGACGCCGATATCGGTAGCCACGACCGTCTCGACGATCTGCTGCGGGATGCGCATCTTGGTGAGCACATGGCCGAAAACCGCGGCACCAGCCAGGATCATGAACAGCATCGCCGAGACCCGACAGGCGTCGATCGCGGAATCCCAGACGTCACGCAGCCCCAGGGTGCGGTAGATGAACCCGCCCACCAGCAGCGCCAGCCAGGCGCCGGCAGCGGCGGCTTCGGTGGCGGTGAAAACCCCGGCGTACATGCCACCGAGCACAAACACCGGCAGCGAGATCGCCCACAGCGACTTGCGGATGGCCACCACCGCCTCGCGCAGGCTGGCGCGCGGTTCGCGCGCCAGATGGCGGTGGGCGAAAGCGGCGGCCCCCATGCTCCAGGCGATGAATACGCCGGCCATCAGCAGGCCCGGCATGATGCCGGCCATGAACAGCCCGCCGATCGAGGCGTCGGTGGTCACGCCGTAGAGCACCATCGGTCCCGAAGGCGGGATCAGGATGCCCAGAGTGCCGCCGGCCGCGACCAGACCGTAGGCCGCGCGCGGCGTGTAGCCGAAGCGCAGCATCTGCGGGATTGCCACCGCGCCGATGGTTAGCGCCGTGGCGACGCTCGAGCCCGAGATCGCGGCGAAGATGGTGCAGGCGAGGATGGTAGCGATGCCCAGGCCGCCGGGCAGGTGGCGGGTCAGGGTATAGGCGGTGTTGTAGAGGTCGTCGACGATGCGACTGCGAATCATCACGTGCGCCATGAACGCAAAAAGCGGGATCGCCACCAGCAGATAGCGGTTGAGCTCGCCGAAGATGACTTCGGTCGCCGAACCCAGTTCGCCCTGGGTGATCAGCAGCATCGCCGAGCCGAAGACGGTCAGGCCGACAAAGATCGGCACCCCGGTAAACAGCAATGCCAGCACCCCGATGAGCAGGAGCGCGATGGTCATTCCGCCAGCTCCTCGATCCGCCTGACGACATCGGTTGGCGGGGCGTCGACGATCACGCGCCAGAGTGCTTCCAACGCCGCCAGACCCAGCAGGGCGCCGCCGATCGGCATGAACAACATCAGCAGCCAGGTCGGCCACTCGAGCGAACCCTCGGTGAGCAGACCGAGGGTATGAGCGAGCGTGGCGGTCTCGGAGCCGTTGACGACGAGCAGGCCGGCGACTATCAGCGTCGCCACGGCGGCCCAGCCGCGCGCCCAGCGGCGAGCGGTCGGGGAGAGGAAGCCAATCAGCAGGTCGACATTGATGTGCTCGCCACGGCGCAGGGCGCTCGGGGCGGCCAGCATCACCACCGCTACCAGCGCAAAGCCGACGACCTCGTCTACCCAGATAGGCGCGTCGTTGAAGACGTAGCGCAACACCACGGCCCAGCCGATCAGTGCCAATGACACCAGCAGGCAGGCAGCGGCCAGTGCCATTGCCGCCGCGGCAAGCCCGACGACCAAGCGCCCAAGAGCGCGCAGGGCGGGCCGCTCCGGTGCGGCCGCACCCCTGGTTTGGCTGTCCATCACGCGTCAGGCGTCAGAGTCGGTCGATCATCTCCAGCAGCTTGACGCCGTCCGGGGCCGTCGCGCGCAGGAACTCCTTCTTCACGGCCGGTTGCATGGCGTCGGCCATCACCTGCTCCTGCGCCTTGGTAAGGGCGATGGTCTCCATGCCGTTCTCATTTAGCACCTTGACGTCCTCGGGCGGTACGCCATCGGTGGTCCGGATTGAGCGCTTCACCGCCTTGTCGGCGGCCCCCTGGATCGCCTTGCGCAGCTCGGGCGGCAAACCGTTCCACCATGCCGGGTTGACTACCAGGTTGTCAAACGCGAGGATGATGTTCGAGGCAACCCCGAACTTCTGGATCTCGAAGTATTTGCGGCTGTAGGCGGCCTTGGTGCCGGTGAAGCCGGCGTCAAGGATGCCCGTCTGCAGCGCTTGATAGACCTCCGAGCCGGGCAGCGACAAGGGCGACGCGCCCATCGCTTCGAGGCCGGCGTCGAAGAGCTTGTTGAGGCCGCGAATCTTCAGGCCCGGAAAGTCGGCGGGCGATATCAGCGGTTTCTTGGCCGAAGTGAAAATACCATCGTTGGTATCAACGATCCAGGCGATGTTCTTCACGCCCTTGGCTTCCATCTTGGCGTCGAGCAGCTTGGAAGCGGGCGAACCGATGAACGCCTTCTGTTTGGCCACCGAGGTCATCAGGTAGGGAATGATCGTGACACTCATCTCGGGGATCGTGCCGCCCCACTGGAAGTTCAGGATCAGCGCGCCTTCGATCTTGCCGCTCGCTACCGCCGGGTGGTTCTGGTTGGGCTTGAACAGCTGCGCCGACCCGAAGTTCTGGACCTCGACCCGGCCCTTGGTGACTGCCTTGACGTCCTTGGCAAACTGATCGAGGTTGACCGCCGAGTGATGCGTGGGCGGCAGCTGGTGGCTGATGCGCATCGTGTATTCGGCGGCGGCAGCACTGCCGGACACGCTCATCATGGCGAGTGAAAACGCCGTGCAGCAAAGTGCGAATGGGTGGCGGTTGTACATCGTGGTCTCCTCTTTTCGGTTTTCGGTGAACAGAAGCTCTCAAGCTACGACGTGCTGCGTGCGCAACGCTTGAATTTGGTCGGAAGCGTAGCCGACGCCGCTCAGTAACTCCTGCGTGTGCTCACCCAGATGCGGCGGCTGGCTGCGTACCGGCAGTCGTGCCCCGCCCATGGTGATCGGCAGCAAGGTGGTCTTCACGCTCTGGCCGGCCTTCTCGCCGTCGGAAAGTACCACATCCGCCAGGCCGCCCGTAGCCAGCAGGTGCGGGTCGTCGTAAAGGTCTTCCGGTTTGCGGATCGGCGCATAGGGCAGCCCGGCACGTTCGAAGATGTCCATCAGCTCAGCGGCCGAGCGGCTTACAAGGCGCTCGCGCAGGGTCGCCAGCAGTCTCGGTCGGGCGCGTACCCGGTCGTTGTTGGTGGCCAGCGTCGGGTCGGCCTTCAGGTCGGCAAAGCCCAGGACGTCACAGAAGGTGATGAACTGGGCGTCGCTGACGGCGGCCAGAAAGACCTGCTCGCCGTCCTTGAGCGTGAAGACATCGTAGACCGCCCAGGGACTGTCGCGCGCCGGCATCGGCGCCGGGTGACGTCCGGTCACTGCGTACTGGAGCATGTGCTGCCCCATCAGAAAAACGTTGTTCTCGAAGAGCGCCGACTGCACCTCCATTCCCTTGCCGGTGATGCCGCGCTGGATCAACGCCCCGAGGGCGCCAATCGCGCCGAACATGCCGCCCATGATGTCGTTGACGCTGGTGCCGGCACGCAACGGGTCGCCGGGGCGGCCAGTCATGTAGGCCAGCCCCCCCATCATCTGGACGACTTCGTCGAGCGCGGTGCGATGCTCGTAGGGCCCGGGCAGGAAGCCCTTGTGGCTGACATAGATGAGGCGTTCGTTGTGCCGGGCGAGCGAGGCGTAATCGAGTCCGAACTTGGTGAGCGTGCCGGGCTTGAAGTTCTCGGCGACGACGTCGGCGCTGGCGGTCAAACGGCGCGCCACCTCCGCTCCCTGGGCCTGGCGCAGATCGACCCCGATGCTCTTCTTGTTGCGGTTGAACATCGGGAAGAAACCCGCGCCGGCGCCGAGTAGCCGGCGCGTGCCCTCGCCGTCGATCGGCTCGATCTTGATGACCTCGGCGCCCAGATCCGCAAGGATCATGCCGCAGGTCGGACCCATAACCATGTGGGTCAGTTCGACCACCCGCAACCCCTTGAGAGGTTGGGGCACCGCGGTGTTGCGCTCTTCGTTCATTGCCTTGGCGGTCCCGGTCAGGCGGGCTGGAGCATCGTCTTGGGCAATCCTGCCCGCCAGACCGTGCCATGCAGCGTCTCGCCCGCCAGCCACTCGGCAACGCGCGCGCGCAGCGTGAGCAGCGCGGCAAGATCGAGCCCGGTCGGCACCCCCATGCTGGCAAACAGGTAGGCCAGGTCCTCGGTGGCCACGTTGCCACTCGCCCCGGGAGCGTGGGGGCAACCGCCGATGCCGGCAAGGCAGGCATCGAAGCGCCGCACGCCGGCCTGCCAGGCCGCCATGACATTGGCGACCCCGAGGCCGCGAGTGTCGTGGAAATGTCCGCAGGTGAGCCGGTCGCCGGCAATCGCCAGGCAGCGCTCGAACAGTTCCTGCACCGCCCGCGGATCGGCGTAGCCCACGGTGTCGGCAAGTCCGACCCGTTCGGCTCCGGCGGCGAGCGCCGCGCGCAGCAGACGCACCACTTCATCGGGCTCGACCCGGCCCTGGATCGTGCAGCCGAAGGCGGTGCTCAGCCCGACCTCGATCAGGCAGCGGGAACCGGCGGCGTCGCGCATCGCCCGGATTGCCGCGATCTCGGCGATCACTTCGGCTGGGGTCTTGCGCAGGTTGGCCAGGCTGTGGGCGTGGCTCACCGAGAGCGGCAGCAGCATCAGGTCAGCGCCGCTGGCGAGCGCTCGCTCCGCGCCCTTGAGGTTGGGCACCAGCACCGAGACGGTCAGTCCCGGCAAGGTCTTGGCGAAGGCGACCAGTTCGGCAGTATCGGCCAGTTGCGGCAGCAGCCGTGCCGGCACGAACGAGCCCACTTCGATTTCGCGCAGGCCCGCCGCGTGTGCGCAACGGAGCCATTCGAGCTTGTGTTCGGTGGCGAGAACCAGGCCGATGCTCTGCAGGCCATCACGCAGTCCGACCTCGCGGATGGTCACATCCTGACTGTAATTATCCATGACGTCAGAGTCTAGCCGTTCCAGAAGAGATCGGAATTGATATTTGGAGGCTAGTAAAGTTCCTGTGCGGCATGGCAGAATTGACCTCCCGAACCACCCGGAGATCGCCATGCCGCGCCATTTCGACCCGGTGACACTGCGTCTGTTCATTGCGGTTTGCGAGGAACGCAACATCGCCCGCGCGGCGACGCGTGAAGCCCTGGTGGCATCGGCGGTGAGCAAGCGGATCGCGGCGCTCGAGCGCGAGCTCGGCACGCCGTTGCTGGTGCGGGCGCGCCGCGGCATCGCCCCGACTGCCGCCGGCGAGGCGCTGCTGCGCCAGGCGCGCGAAGTGCTCGGCGCGATGGAGCGGATGCACTCCGAAATCAGCGAGTTCGCGGCCGGGGTTCAAGGGAGCGTGCGGGTTACGGCCAGCGTCTCGGCCCTGGCCGAGCAACTGCCCGAGGGCCTCGCCGGTTTCCTGGCTCGCCACAAGGCGGTGCGGGTCAGTCTCGACGAAAAGGTGAGTCGCGAAATCGTCAGGGTGGTGCGCGAGGGCGCCGCCGATATCGGCGTGTTGTGGGACGCCACCGATCTCTCCGGGCTGCAGGTCACGCCCTATCGCTCCGACCACCTCTGCGTGGTGCTGCCGGCCGGGCATCCGCTGGCGCGGCAATCTAGGCTGAGTTTCGAGCAGACCCTCGACTTTCCGGCGGTGGGCGTGGCCCCGGGCGGAACCCTGGAGAACATGCTGCGGCGCGAGTCGGCCCTGCTGGGCAAGGCCCTGAACAATCGCATCCAGGTCTCAGGTCTCGACGCCGCGTCGCGGATTGTCGCCGCCGGGCTGGGCTTGGCGGTGCTGCCGCGCGAAGCTGCCGAGCCGGCCGCCCGCGCGGCGAGGCTGGTGATGGTGCCGCTCGCCGAAGCATGGGCGGAGCGCCGGTTCGCGAGCTGCACCCGCCCCGAACGCTTGCTGTCGGCGGCCACCAGGCTGCTGG
>JAHYJF010000213.1 GCA_019428955.1 Burkholderiaceae bacterium | reverse complement strand
GTCGCGGGGGGTGAAGGCCATGCCCCGGGGTAGTCCATGCGTCATTGAACCCGGCACTTCGTATACTTCCAAGCCATGGATCCCGCCAACCTCCTAGACCCTTTGGCAGTGCGCCGCCAATTCGCGCGCCGCGCGCTGCGCGCCGGACCGGACGGCTTCATCCTGCGTGAGGTCGAGCGGCGCATGCTCGAACACCTGGAACTGACGCGCATCGACCCCGGTGTCATCGTCGACCTGGGCTGCGGGCGCGGGCACGGGTTGTTGGAGCTGCGAGCTCGCTATCCCGCGGCGAGCCTGGTGGGCATCGACCTGATCGAGGCCAGCGCGCGCGCGGCCCAGGCCGCGGTGGCACCGCGCCGGGGCCTGATCGCGCGACTGCGCGGTGCCTCCTCGGGGCCGGCAGTCCAGGTGGTGGTCGCCGACATCGGCGCTCTGCCGTTGGCCACCTCGAGCCTGGGATTGGCCTGGTCGAATCTGGCGCTGAACTGGTGCCACGACGTCCCCACGGTCTTGGGTGAGTGGCATCGGAGCCTGCGCCCCGGCGGCCTGGTGATGTTCAGCGCTTTCGGCGTCGACACCCTCAGAGAGCTGCGTGCCGCCGGTGCGCTGATGATGCCGTTCCCGGACATGCACGACCTGGGCGACGCGTTGGTGGGCGCCGGTTTTGCCGACCCGGTAATGGACATGGAAAGAATCGACCTCACCTACGCCAGTGCCGCGGCCCTGCTCGACGAAGTCCGGGCATTGGGCGGCAACGCCCGGCGCGACCGCGCCCGCGGTCTGCAATCGCCCGCGCGCCGCCGCCAGTGGGAGGAGCGCATCAGCGCCGGCGCAAGTGCCGACGGCCGGATCAACCTGAGCTTTGAAGTGATCTACGGCCACGCCTGGGTGCCGGAAGTGAAGCGCCGGGCCGACGGCGCCGCGACCGTCGAGTTCCGCCGTCCGCCGCCTCGCGGCGAGAAAACTTAAAGCACATGACGGCGATATTGTTGCCCTGAATAAAGACACTTGCGGTGATATGGTGACCGCCCAATTGCGCCAAGCGACCTCCCGCTCGGCAGGAGCCCGTAGGATGACCCCCCCCAGTTCCTGGCACGCTGTGCCGTGGCTGCTCTCGGCGCGCTTCATGGCGCAATGGCAGCAGCAGCCGACATGCCCGGCGGTCCCCGCGACTACCAAATCAACCTGGGCGAGCCGGTGACCCACATCGCCCGCGACCAGCATTGGATTCACAGCTTCATGCTGCTGGTCAGCCTGGCAATCTTCGTCGTGGTTTTCGCGGTGATGTTCTACGCGATCTGGAAACACCGCAAGTCGCGTGGCCACCAGTCGGCGAGCTTCCACGAGAGCACTGCGGTCGAGATCGCCTGGACGGTGGTGCCGTTCCTGATCATCATCGCGATGGCCATTCCGGCGACCAGGATGGTGCTGGAGCAGAAGGACACCTCCAATGCCGACCTGACGCTGAAAGTTACCGGGTATCAGTGGAAGTGGGGCTACGAATACATCAGGTGCGAAGGCGCGGGCATTTCGTTCCTGTCGACGCTCTCGACGCCGCGCGCGCAGATCGAGAACCGTGAGCCCAAGTCGGTAACCTACCTCTCGGAGGTCGATAACCCGCTGGTGGTGCCGCTCAACAAGAAAGTCCGCGTCATCGTTACCGCCAACGACGTGATTCACTCCTGGATGGTGCCCGCCTTCGGGGTCAAGCAGGACGCCATCCCCGGCTTCGTGCGCGACACCTGGTTCCGGGCCGAGAAGGTCGGCACCTAACACGGCTATTGCGCCGAGCTCTGCGGCAGGGAGCACGCGTTCCCGGCGCTCGACGGCTCGAAGGTCGTGCTGGGGCCGGCGGAAGCCCAGATCAAGGTGCTGCTCGACGGCCGTGCCGGCACGGCGATGGCGTCGTTGCGCCGGCTGAGCGATGTTGAATTGGCGGCGGTGACCACCTACACCCGCAACGCATGGAGCAACCAGGCCGAGCAGGGACTGGTGCTGCCCAGGGAATATGCCGCGGTGCGCAAGTGATCAGCGCGCGCGCAACCGCGCGCGCAACTTTTCTACTGACTGAAAGAGTTCGAGCAGGAGTCCAGGCATGAGTGCAGCAACCGGCTTACATCCGGGCTCAGGCGCCCACGTGGGCAGCGAGGCCGATCATCACGGTCCACACCGCATGGCTGGCGCCGCTGGGTCTACGCGACCAATCACAAGGACATCGGCGCGATGTACCTGCTGTTCTCGCTGGTAATGTTCTTCGTCGGCGGGATCAACGCACTGTTGCTGCGCAGCGAACTGTTCCAGCCCGGGCTGCAGATCGTCGAGCCGGCGTTCTTCAACCAGCTCACCACCATGCACGGCCTGATCATGGTGTTCGGCGCCATCATGCCGGCCTGGGTGGGATTCGCGAACTGGCAGATCCCGCTGATGATCGGCGCCCCCGGCATGGCGTTCGCGCGGATGAACAACTTCAGCTTCTGGTTGTTGCCCCCGGCATGACGCTGATGCGCATGCCGCTCTTCGTCTGGACCTGGCTGATCACCGCCTACCTGCTGATCGCCGTGGGGTTCATCTTCGTGTTCACCATCGGCGGCCTCACGGGGATCATCCTGGCGATCGCCCCGCTCGACATCGCGTTGCATGATACCTGCTACGTGGTCGCCCACTTCCACTACACGATGGTGGCCGGATCCCTGTTCTCGCTGTTCGCGGGCGCCTACTACTGGCTGCCGAAGTGGACCGGGCACTACTACGACGAGAAGCTCGGCAAACTGCATTTCTGGCTGTCGCTGATCTTCTTCAACGTGACCTTCTTCCCGCAGCACTTCCTCGGGCTGGCCGGGATGCCGCGGCGCTACGCCGACTACCCGATGCAGTTCGCCGACTTCAACGCGATCTCGACGATCGGCGCGTTCGGTGCGTCGTTCTTCGGGGTGCGGGGCCGCGCCGCCCACGCCAGTGACGCGCGCCGCCTCAATCCGGTGCACGTGATCGTGGCCGGAGTGGTGCTGGCGATTGGTTTTGTCTTGGTGCTGGTCGCGATCGTGCGCGCCGTTACCGGCGCCTAGCCATTAACTTTGCGTGAGTGAGCAGGAAATCTGAAATGAAGGAGACGAACATGGCAAGCCCTGGCGCCCATTACTACGTTCCCGGCCCGTCGAAGTGGCCGATGGTTGGCGCGCTCGCGCTCACCTGCTTCGGTTTCGGCATGGCGACCACGGTCAACGGCATGGCCGTCGGCCCCTGGCTGCTGGCAATCTTCGCGGCGATCCTGATCTACATGCTGGTGGGTTGGTTCGGGACAGTCGTCGGCGAATCGGAAAGCGGCCAGTACGGCAGCAATGTCGATACCTCGTTCCGCTGGTCGATGGCGTGGTTCATCTTCTCCGAGGTGATGTTCTTCGCCGCGTTCTTCGGTGCGCTGTTCTACGCCCGCTCGATCGCGTTGCCGCTGCTCGGCGACCTTGACCACCATGCCCTGCTCTGGCCGGATTTCGTGGCGACTTGGCCGAACCGCGGTCCGGGCGGTGCGGTGCAGGCCTTCATCACCATGGGGCCGTGGCCGATCCCGACGATCAACACCGGATTGCTGCTCAGCTCGGGGGTGACTCTGACGATCGCGCATCACGCGCTGCTGGGCAATCGGCGCGGCCCGCTGACGTTCTGGCTGCTGCTCACGGTGCTGTTGGGCGCCACTTTCCTCGGACTGCAGGCCTATGAATATGCCCACGCCTACCAGGAGCTGAACCTCAAGCTGAGCTCGGGAATCTACGGCTCGACGTTCTTCATGCTGACCGGCTTCCACGGCTTCCACGTCACGATCGGTGCGATCATCCTGTCGGTGATCCTCTACCGGGTGATCCGGGGCCACTTCCGGCCCGACCATCACTTCGCGTTCGAAGCAGCGGCCTGGTACTGGCACTTCGTTGACGTGGTCTGGCTGGGACTGTATGTGGTGGTCTACTGGCTGTGAAGAGCGCTTAGCGCGGCATGAGCGGCAGGCCGGTGCTGTTGATCCAGCCCAGCCAGTG
Organism: Burkholderiaceae bacterium; assembly: GCA_019428955.1. Taxonomy (GTDB): domain Bacteria; phylum Pseudomonadota; class Gammaproteobacteria; order Burkholderiales; family Burkholderiaceae_E; genus JAGXFR01. The sequence goes on along the minus strand of JAHYJF010000213.1, from coordinate 2,102 downwards.
AGCGATCAGGATCAGCGCGAATAGCAGGATCGAAAGTGCGACCCGGATGCCGAGCGACCGGACCATGTTGCGGCCGGGTCGGGGCCGAATCATCGCCAGCATTGCTGATGCGAGGCTGGCGATGATCAGGACAAACGCAATCAAGATGAACCACTTCATGCCTGGCTCCCAAGTCAAGCGGCGATTGTAAAACGGTGGGCAATGCGCAGGGGCTATATTCTTCCGAACCTCGCCGCCATCGCGGTGATCGTGCTGACGGTTTCGCTAGGCAACTGGCAGATGAACCGTGCCGCTCACAAGGAGCAGTTGCAGGCGGTGCGCGACGCTGCTGACCGCAGTGGGCCGCAGCACTTGGGGTTTTCGCCGGCGGATGCCGGAATCACCGCGGGGCAGCTGGTTCTGATTCGTGGGAGGTTTGTCGCACCGGACACAGTCCTGATCGACAATCGTACCCATAATGGCATCTCGGGGGTCCACGTGGTCACCGCGTTGCGCATCGAGAATCCGGGTTCTGACCAGCCCGGCAAGCTGATTCCGGTGCTGCGCGGCTGGATCGCCCGCGACCCGGCGGATCGCGGCCGGCTGCCGGAGCCGGTTACGCCAGGCGGCGTGGTGGAGGTCGAGGGCCGGGTCGAAGGCGAACTGGCCAAGGCGATGGAACTTGGCTCGGACAGTGCCGCCGGGCCGTTGTGGCAGAACTTCGATTACGCTCGTTTCGAGCAGCGCATCGGCGAGCCGGTGATGCGTTTGGTGCTGCGCCAGGATACGTTGCGCGGCGCCCCGGACGACGCTCTGGTGCGCGAGTGGCCGGTACCTGGTGACGGGGTGGCGCGTCACCACGGCTATGCGTTCCAGTGGTATTCGCTCGCAGCATTGGTCGCCGGGCTGTGGGCCTGGTTTCTGCTGAAGGCCGGCAGGCGGCGCAGGGAAGAGGGGAGAGGCTGAAGTGGCAGTTGATCAGAGTGATACGTCCGGCGGCAACGCAACCCAGCAGGCCCGGCGTCGGACCAGCCGCATCACCGTGCTCGGCATACTGGCGCTGTGCACGGCGCCGGTGATCGCTTCGTATCTCGCCTACTATTTCTATCCGCCCGAAGGGCGGGCGATCTACGGCGCGCTGATCGAGCCCCAGGTCGAAGTCTCGGAACTCGGCGGGACCCCGGCTGCAGCGCCGGCTGGTGACGCCATGACGCCGACCGCTGGCGCGACGGCCGGACAAACCTCGTTCGCGGCGTTGCGCGGGCGATGGGTGATGGTGGTGGTTGCTCCCGGGGCCTGTCCCGGCGATTGCGCCCAGCGCCTTTACGCGATCAGGCAGGTGCGGCTGGCGCAGGGCCGCGACGCCGAGCGCGTGGAACGGGTGTGGCTGGTCACCGACGCCACCCGGCCGGCGGCTGCGCTGCTGGCCGAGCACCCCGGGTTGCAGGTCTGGCACCCCGCGCCAGAGCAGCTGCGGCAGCGTTTTCCGGCAGCCGCGCAGGCAGAGGGGTTCGCGCGAATCTACCTCGTCGATCCGCACGGGCAGCTGATGATGCAGTTCCCGATTGGCGCTGATACGGGCAGAATCCGCAAGGACCTCGTGCGCTTGCTCAAGATCTCGCGGATCGGATGAGCGCGCCGAAGCCGCGCGCCACCATTGCCCACCAGGGAAAGAGCTTATGACGACCGACACCAACCGAACACCAGGCACGGCTGCGCTGCGCTACCAGCGCCTGATCGCGCTCGCCACGGTGCTGGCGCTCGGCCTGATCATGCTGGGCGCCTACGTGCGCCTCCATGACGCCGGGCTCGGCTGTCCCGATTGGCCGGGTTGCTACGGCAAGGTCCTGCCGTCCCAGGCGCACGCCGAGATCTCGGCGGCGGTCTCGCAACAGGGCGGCGAACTGGGTCCGGTCTCGATGGCCAAGGCATGGCGCGAGATGGGCCACCGCTACGTGGCGATCGTGCTGGGTATCCTGATCATTGCTATCGCAGTGCAGGCCTGGCGGCTGCGCGACGGTTTGCGCCAGTCGCCCTGGCTGCCGACCGCGCTATTGGGAACCGTCATTCTCCAGGGCCTGTTCGGAATGTGGACCGTGACCCTGCTGCTCAAGCCGGCGATC
>JAHYJF010000212.1 GCA_019428955.1 Burkholderiaceae bacterium | reverse complement strand
GCACCATGCGACCGGGGCCCGGGGACCCGACGCCGCCGCCGGCGTGCAGGATGCTGGCAAAAAGCCCGCCCGCACCGCCCAGCGCGCCGGAGAGCGCATTGGCGATGGGCCCGAGAATGAAGCGTCGCGCCGCCAGCTTGGCCAGATCGGCGATCATCGAGGTGACCAGATCGCCGAAGTCGAGCTTGCCGGTCTTGACGAAATTGCCCACCGCATTCTCGGCGCTCTGGAAGGCCCCGACCAGCGCCTGACCTATGTCGCCGCCAATGTCGCGGGCCTTGGCGGCATAGTCGGCCAGCGTGGCGGTGACGGCGGCCCAGCCGGTCAGGGCGGTTTTTGCGCCCTCAGCGGTCGCGGTCCCGGCGGCGCGGCCAGCAGCCCCGGCACCCCCGGCGGCGCGGCGCGTGTTTTCAAGTTCCTCGCTCAGCTTAGCGGCGGCGTCGGCTTTGGCCAGTGAGGCCTCTGCCTCTGCCCCGCTGCCGGTCATGGCATCGCGCAGCGCCTGCAAACTGGCGAGTGGCCGACCGGCGGCATCGGCCAGCATGCCCGCCGCCTCGCGGAACCCATCGGCGCGGGCGCGGGCATCATCCGCCATCGCGCCGAGGCCAAGGTCGGGGGGGTTGAGAAAGCTGCGCGACAGCGCGGCAGAGAAGGCATCCGCCGCAGCGGTCCCGGCAGCGGTGGCTGCCCCTTCAAACGGATTGCCGATCCGGCCCAGCCCGACAGGATCCAGCGTGCCGATCCGCACGCCGCCCTCGCCGGTCGCCCATTCCGGCAGCAGCGCCAGCGCGGCATTCAAGCCGTCGATGAAGCGGTTGATGCGGGTGACGACGCCGTTCAGCATCGCCTCGACGCCGGAGATCAGCCCGTTCGCAGCCTGAAACGCAAAGTCGCCGATGGCGCGGGGCAGTCCGCCCCAGATCGCAACAGCCGCGTCAAATGCCCCCTGAAAGATCGCCGCCGTCCGGTCGCCGAAACGCACCAGGCCTGCGATGGTGCCCTCAAGTGCTGAAAGACCAGACGCCTTCAGCTCCTCCCAGCCCGCCGCCATATTGGCAAGGGCGGCGTCGAGCACCAGCCCCATCCGCGACCAGACCTCCCGGGCCAGATCCCCCAGCAGCCGGAACGATTCGCCCACGCCGCCCGCGCCCGCGACCAGCCGTGTGAACTGGAACACCAGCTCGCCCGCGCCCACAATCAGCGCGCCGATGCCGGTGCGGATCAGGGCTCCACGCAGCACGACCAGTGCCGTGGCCAGCCCGCGCACCGAGAGCGCCGCCGCTGCCAGCCCGGCCACCCAGCGCCCGGCCATGAGGGTGGCAAAGGTGGCGGCGATGGAGGCCAACCGTCCGATGTTGTCAAAAAGCGCCTTGATCGCAGTCCCCAGCGGCCCGGTGGTGCGCGCAACGGCGGCCAGCGCATTGGCCACCGCCTCCAGCGCCGGGGCCGCCGCCACCGCCAGCTGGTTCGAGACCCCGCGCCAGATCAGCCCCAGCCGCGAGATCGCGTCATTGGTGCGCTGGATCTGGCTGGCGTCAGCCTCCGAGACCACCACCCCGAAGGCAAGCACGTCCTCGGTCGCCTGGCGCAAGGTGGCCGTGTCGATGCGCGTGAACACCAGCGCTGCCCGGTCGCCGAAGAGCTGCGAGGCGACAGCGGCGCGCTCGGCCTCGGGGACAAACTGGCCCAGCGCCTCCTGAATGGTGGCGATGCGCGCATCAAGCGGCAGGCGTTGCAGATCCTCGGCCGAGAGCCGCAGGCGGCGCAGGGCGTCCACGGCAGGGCCGGTCCCCGCCGCCGCCTGGCTCAGCCGCCGCGTCAGCTGCACGGTGGCCTGTTCGACCTGACCCATCGACACGCCCGCCAGATCGCCCGCGCGTTCCAGCACCTGAATACTGGCCACGGTCGTGCCGAGCGAGGCCGCAAGCTTGGCCTGCGCATCCACCGTTTGCAGGCCCGAGCGGATCATCGCGGCCCCGGCGACGGCCAGCGCGGCCGTGGCGGCAGCGGCGGCCAGCGTGGCACGGCGGGCGAAGGCGGCGACGCGGGCATTGGCCAGATCCATCTCGCGCGAAAGACGGCCAAAGCCGCGCGCGCCTGCGGTGCCCACACCCTCGAGCTCAGCGCGCACCTGACGGCCGCCTTCCGCCACGAGGCGGACGGATACGCGTTTCTCAGCCATCGCGGCTCCCTTCCATCTCTTCGTTGAGTTTGCGCACCATCACCGCCTCGATCTCGGGCAGCAGTTCGGCGGCGATCAGGGCAACGCCTCTGCCACCGCGAGCGCTGCGCCCATGTCCCAGCCCAAGACCGCGCCGGGGGCCACACGCAGCTGGCCGCCGAGGCGGCCAACCAGGTCCCAGACCTGCCAGCCTTCGACGCTGTGGGGCCGGTTCAGTCTTGCCGGGCAGTCGAGGCAGGGCCCGTTGCAGGCGGCGCAGTAGCGGTCGCCCCCGCCGAAGGACCATTCGGCAAGGGCGCGGAGGCGTTTTTTTCCTGATCCAGAATGAGACCCCGCGCAACGTATTGGGTCTGGAAGGCCTCGAAGACCGGCCAGATTTCCAGAAGCGCGTCGATGCCCTCAGGGCTGACCGGCACGGGATTGCCTGCGTCATCGCCCACACCTTCCCAATCCAGCACCGCACGGCGGGCGACGGCTTTGGCCATGGCGAGGGCCAGGTCTTCCTGACTGGCATCTTCGGACAAAGCCTCAATGGCGGCATCGGCGCGGGCCGAGACCATCAGGGCAGTGGTCAGCGGCGCGACCAGCAGGCGCAGGCCGGGGGCAAGCTCCAGCCATTCGGGCGCGGCGGTCAGGTTCAGGCGGATCATCAATAGTATCCGTTTTAATCAAGGGTTGATTTCAGTCCATTTCCGGTCGTCGCGGATCAGGGCGTTTGCGAGGACGATGAGCTTGCGCATCACCGCCGTGATGGCGACCTTCCAGGGCTTTCCGCCACCATAGAGAGCGAGGTAGGTTTTTCTGAGCGGCGCGTTGTAACGGGTCGCGATGACCGCCGGCATGAACAGCATGGTACGCAGACCGCTGCGGCCGCCGAAGATACGGGCCTTGCCCTTCCAGTTGCCTGACTGTCTTGTGACTGGCGCGAGCCCAGCTAGGCTGCCGGCCTCTTTCGGTGTCATCGTGCCAAGCTCTGGCATGTCGACGATCATCGCCGTTGCAGCCACCGGTCCGATGCCGCGGATCGACATCAGGATCTCGTAGCGCCGGGCAAGTTCGGGATCGGCCTTGATGAGACGTATCAGTTCGGCATCGATCTGGGCAATATGCTTGTCGATCTGACGCTCGCGGGCCTTGAGCTGGGTGATGACCATCCTGTTGCGGGCCGTGTCCAACCTGTTCCGGCAGGCTGTGCGGTCCTTGATGAGCGCGACGCGTGCGACATGCAACTCACTGATCTCATGCATGTCCTTGCTGCGAACCGGGGTCGGATCGAGCGCCAGAGTGGATCCCATATGCGCCAGCATCTGCGCGTCGACGCGGTCGGTCTTGGCGATCTTCCCGGTCGCCTGTGCAAACCGCCGGGCACGCGCGGGATTGACCTTGACCGTGCCGTGTCCCGCCTTCGAAAGCACCGCTTCGAGATCGCGGTGAAAGCGACCCGTGGCCTCGTAGACTATGCGGATTGGTACTGTTCCGAGCCATTTGCACAGCGCTTTGAGCCCCGACACGTCGTTGGAAAACCGCATATGCTTGCGGTCGGAAAGACGCCAGACATCAAGGCTGGCTTTGGAAATGTCCACTCCGATGGTATCGTTCATTGCTTTTCGTCTCCTGGTCTTGTCATGCGGGGCAACGGGCAAGCCGTTCCCCAGGTATCCGTTCAGGACATGCGAAAAGCGGGGGGTGACCCTACTACTGACCGGCCCTGATGAGACCACCTCCATAACGGTCCGGCCCCCCGCTGCTTCCCGGCATATTTGTGGTGCCGGGAAGCAGCTCCCGTATCGCACGGGAACTGGGGTTCTCATTAAGACAAGGTTTCCACATCGTTCACGAGGGTGACGGTGCACATCCGGCCGACGTCGCTGTCGCGCGCCGCCTGCCAGTCGAAGGTGGCCTGCACGCCCTGCGGCCCGGGAATCTCGATGCGGGGGCGCGGCAGATAGACGGCGTGCACGGTGAAGGTGAAGCTCTCACCCGAGGGCAGGTTGTAGCCGATCTCGATCTCGGAGGCCTCGCCATTGATCGCCTGTTCGACCAGAACCTGATCGGCGAAGCGGACCTCGATCGAACCGGTCAGCGCGGCGATGGAGGGATCGGCCCCGTCGATGCGGCCGTCGTTGCGGATGGTCTCGATCCGGTCGAGGTTATTGGCATAGGTGATCTCGGCCGAGACCACGTTGCCGAGCGCCGTGCCGTTCCGAGTGATCGCCCCGTTGAAATGGCCGAAGCGCTGCAGGCCGATCTCCGCCAGTGTCCCGGCGGCGGAGGCCGCCGCCACCGTTTCGCCCTGCGCCACGAGTCTCGCGGTCGCGGTGAGCAGCCCCGAGCGCTGCATCTGCCAGCTGAGCTGATCCAGCACGCAGCCGGAATACATCGCGAAACGCGGCACCTCCGGCATGCCGGTCTCGATGGAGAGGCTCGGCAGCGTCAGGGCCCCGGACTGGAACTCGTGGGTGAACGGCGCAGCAACACCGCTGGTGATTGGCTGGCCGAAAGCCGCCTTCAGCCAGAAGCCGAATGCCTGCGCGTCGATCGGCACGACGACATCGCCATCCGCCGTCACCGCGTCCTTGATCGGGGCCAGCGGATCGCGGCCATATCCCAGCAGCTCGCTGTTCAGCAGCGGCTGTTCCGCGCCGAGCGAGGTGCTGGCAAACGGCATTCTGGTGAAGCCGCCTACGGGGGGCGTTCCATAGGTCGTCTCGAACGCGAGCGCCATCTGCGCCCGCGCGCCTTGCGCACGTGCCATGGGGGTCTCCTGTTGTTGGGGGTGTCAGGCCAGCGGGCTGGCGGTGGTGTAGTGCAACACGACGGTGATCACCGCCGCCTTCAGCGCCGCCGCGCCCTCGATGGGCAGATCGACCGAGGCCGGGGCTTCCGGTTCGACCCAGTCGCACAGGCCGCCGAGGGTGCGGTCGGCCTCCAGCGCAGTGCCGATGGCGGCGATCAGGCTGTCAAAGGCGTTGGCCCGCCCGGTGCCCGCCTGGACGACCACCTCCAACTCTGCGCGATGCTGATAATGGTAGCGCAATGGCGACAGCGTCACCTCCGGCTCTCCCGGCTGGCCGTCGCGCAGGATGATCAGCCCTGCTGCCGGGATCCGCTCGGGTAAAACCGCGTCACGCAAGGTCAGGGCGGCAAGTGGCTGCAGCCGCGCGTGCAGCGCGGCGAGGACGGTTTCGCGGGTGGTGGGCATGAAATATTCCTAGGTTAGGCCTGGCTAACGGCAGGTCTGAGCCCAATTTGCATAGTGCTGCACCGTCGACGAATGTCTGCGTCACTCACGTATGTAGGGCAGCATCGTGCAGCACGATATTGAACCCCTCGTCTGGTGAAGGAGCACGAAAATGCTTGGAAATCTGCCGAAACTGTTCTTCCGTCGCGGCAAAAGGATGATCGCCTTGCGCGTTGCGCGCGCGCAATCTTGCCATGCAGACCTCATCGGGAACATCCAACACATGAAGCTTATGGGCGGCGTTCGTATGTTCTAGGATGCTTCGCATCCAGCTACGCGATTCAATCGTGTTCGCCTGGAAATCCAGGACAACTGAGACCCCAGCGTTCAACAATGATGAAACGTGAGGGCCGACAATCTTCCGAAGTCTTGAAGTGCAACGCACATAATCAGATACCGAAGATATCTCTTCGGGGAAGAGATTGCTCAGCCATTCATCTTCGGCAATCACTACGGTTCCGTCCAAGCTTCCAAGTTCGGCAGTCAGTGTTGATTTTCCTGATGCTATTTTTCCGCACAGCAAGTGCAGGGTCGGCAGTGTTGATGACATGAGAATAACCTTGTTTGGCGCAAAGCGCACAACTGAAGTTCAGCTACGGCTTACAGACCCGGTTTTCAGACCGGGATCGTAATTCGATGCTGGCGTTGCATGCCAAATATCTGAACGCAGGTTTTCATATGAATAAAATGACAAGCAGTAACTGCAATGTCAATGCTGGAGCGGACATTTCACACAGATCG
>JAHYJF010000211.1 GCA_019428955.1 Burkholderiaceae bacterium | reverse complement strand
AGGGTCGCCCGGGCCTCGGCGTCACCATTGATCGCGGCCAGCAGTTCAGGGCCTGCCCACAGTTCCACGCGCTGCCAGCCCGACCCCGTGGCGCATTCCACGATCACCGCCCATCGCCCTTCCCGGGGTTCGACGGCATAGAGGTGGGCGGAAAGCCGCATGCCGTCGAGGAGGGTGCTCACGGACGCATTGGCCCGTGCCAGATCGGCTTCGCTCGGGTCTGCCATGATTCAGTCGCCGAACCGGCGCGCCTGCTCGCTGCAAGAAGAAGGTTTCATGCTGCCCCCACCAAAAACGGCTGTAAGTTCATCATAGTCCCTCGGTAGCCCCATTGCAGCCCGCGCCACCCCGACCGATTGCGACGAATGCTCGGCCATGTTGAAAATGCCGCCTAAGATTGAAGTCAACAGGTCGCCAAGTCAGTGCGCTTGCCGGTGCACGCTACTTGGAAGACATCGCTGGACACAAAGGGGTGCGCGTCACGTGAGCCGCTACATTGCTGGTACCGAACCTATTCCCTGCTTCGGCGGCGCCCTTGCCACGCCTGCCATGATCGCCCACCGTGGCGCCGCCGATGATGCGCCGGAGAACACCCTTGCCGCATTCAAGCTGGCCTGGCAACAGGGCGCCGACGGCATCGAGGGGGATTTTCATCTCACCCGGGATGGGAAAATCGTCTGCATTCATGACGCCGACACCCGGCGGACGGCAGGCCGGGCCGGAAAAGTGGCCGAGGCGACGTTCGCCGAGCTGCGCCGGCTTGATGTGGGTTCCTGGAAAGGCGAGCCCTGGCGCGGCGCCCGGATCCCCACCCTTGGCGAGGTCCTGGCCACCGTGCCCGCAGGCAAGCGGGTGTGCATCGAGATCAAATGCGGACCGGAGATCCTGCCCGCCCTGAAAGCGGCGCTTGCCGGCTCCGGGTTGCAGTCGGGGCAGGCCATCGTCATGTCCTTTGATCCGAATGTCATCGCCGAAGCCAAACGCCTGCTGCCCCAACTCAAGGCGCTTTGGCTGACGGATTTCAAGGCCGACCCGGAAACCGGCGTGCAGCCGACCGCGACAGCAATTCTGCACGTGCTCGAGAAAACGGGCGCAGATGGCGTCGGCTGCCGCGCGCACCCGGTTATCGATCAAGCGTTCATGCAGACGCTGCGGACGGCGCAAAAGGAGGTCCACCTGTGGACGGTGGACGACGTGCCCACGGCGAAACGGTATCTGCAACTTGGCGCGGATTCCCTCACCTCGAATCGCGCCGGCTGGCTGAAGCAGCAACTTTGCAGCGGGCCAGACAATTCAGGCCTGCCGAATCTGCAAACGCAGCCGCCCAAGCACACGTCTGGCCATTCCCGATGAACAGCTTTGTCTCGCAATACGCCCTGTTTCTGGCCGAAGTCGCCACCGTCGTGCTGGCCATCTTTCTTCTGGTCGCCGGGCTGGTCGCCTTGTCGCGCCGCAAGGACAAGCATGCCGGCCAGATCCAGGTGACCGACGTCAACCGCCAGTTCGAGGCGGCCGGGGACAGGATCCAGGCCGCGCAGCTTCCCCGGAAAGCCCACAAGCTTTTGCACAAGCAGCGCAAGCTCGAACGCAAGGCGCAGCAGAAAAGGGCGGAAGCCGAACCCTGCATTTACCTGCTGGACTTCAGGGGTGATCTTCGCGCCTCGGCGTTGACGGCGCTACGCGAGGAAATCAGCGCCATCCTGCAGGCGGCCAGGGCGGGTGACGCGGTGTTCCTGCGGCTCGAAAGCGGGGGCGGCCTGGTCAACCGCTACGGGCTCGGCGCCGCCCAGCTGCTCAGGCTGCGCGACGCCCAGCTGCCGCTGACCGTGATGGTGGACACGGTGGCTGCCAGCGGCGGCTATCTCATGGCCGCCGCCGCCGACAGGATTGTCGCTTCGCCTTTCGCGCTCATCGGCTCCATCGGCGTGATCGCGCAGGTTCCCAACTTTCATCGCTGGCTGCAGGCCAGAAACATCGACTGGGAACAATTCACCGCCGGCGAATTCAAGCGCACCGTGACCGTGTTCGGCGAAAACACCGAAGCCGGCCGCACCAAGCTGCGCGAGGAACTGGAGGACATCCACGCGCAGTTCCGCGGGTTCGTGCAAGGCCGCCGCGCGCAGCTCGATATGGAAAAGGTCGCCACCGGCGAGGCCTGGCTCGGCAGCAAGGCGCAGGAACTGGGACTGGTGGACGAACTCGCGACCAGTGACGAGGTGATTCGACGTGCCTGCCAGCGAAGCCGCGTCCTGCACGTCAGCTTCCAGCGCAAGCCGTCCCTCCAGGAGCGCCTGCGACTCACCGCACAGTCCGCGTGGGACGGCATCTGGCAGCCGCCTTCCCCGCTGGGCTGATTAGGCTTCGTCGGCTTGAGAGTCGATTTGAGTCATCGTTATATTTGTCGCGTTCGAACGCCTCGATGCGCTCGGTTCTCGCCTCCGCATCCTCTGTGGGATTGCTTTCAGAAAAGAAAAACCCCGCCGAAGCGGGGTTTCTGATGAGCAGGTTGAAGCCTATTTACGGCGGGATACAACCAGGCCGACCAGACCAAGGGCCAAAAGTGCGAGTGACGCGGGTTCCGGAATTTGCTGGTTCGTGTTGGGCAATTCGACGGTGGCCGTGTGATTTTGGGCGGCGGTGGCTTGCAAGTTATCAATGAAGAAAAGCTCGGCCCCAGCGACATCCAGGAAGGTGATGTCGTAGACATCCCGATTGCTGCAGCAATCGGTGCGTCCATAAATAGTGAACGAGATCAACTCCTGAATATCGTTAAATGTGATGGTCAGGGTGTCACCGGTGCGCGGGTCGCCTTCATGGAAAATCTGGCCCAAGCTGTAATTTCCGGCGGTGATGCCGTCAATGGCCTTGCTCGGGGTCGAGGCTCCATCCCAGGTATCGGGCGCACTGGCTACCGCGAAGCCGGTGGAGGCCACATCGATGTTGCCGACATTGAACGCATTGACTTCTGCGACCTGCAGCCAATCGTTAATGGCGTTTTTGACTTCGATGGACTTGACTCCGATCAAGCCGGCATGGGCGCTGGAGGCAATGCCGAAACCCAAGATCAAGGCGGCAAATGTTTTTTTAATTTTCATGTTTGTCTTTCTTTTTTAGTTTGGGGAACCGCGGCCAAGCAAAAGCAACATCCGGGCCACTTAAGAATCTAATTCGTATTGTGCATATAAAACAATAGCTTGAAATTAGTCGCCCTCTATAAAACAGATGCTTCCTGGCTTCGGGTGTAAAGATTTCCGACAGCTTGGTCTGGCATCTTGGCGCGCGGCGGGCCGAGCACCGCTACATTGCCGGAAAACCCGGGCTAGCTACCCCCCCTGGCTTTTATCATTCATAAAAATTAATCGTTATCATTTAAGATTGATATTATTGATTATGGTTGTTTGAAAATAGGATGTGCCATGCCCCAGCTGGGGGTGCTTCCTGGAATAGCCAACCATGTTCAGTCTGTCCAACATGCTGATCCCGGCAATCCTGTTTTTTGCGCTGGGTTTTCTGGCGCAACTGATACGCTCGGATCTGAAATTTCCGCCTGACCTGGCGAAGACGCTTTCGATTTATCTGCTGGTCGGCATCGGGCTGCACGGCGGAATGGAACTGGCCAAGATCGATCCCGCCGATGCTATCGGTGCGGTGGCCGCGGCACTGGGGCTGGGCTTCGGGCTGCCTATCGTCGCCTATTTCATTCTTTCGCTGGTTGTCCGCATCGACCGCCTCAATGCGGCTGCCATCGCGGCCCACTACGGCTCGGTGAGCGCCGGTACCTTCGTGACCGCGATCGCATTTCTCGATTCGCTGAAGATTCCCTACGAAAGTCATCCGGTGATCATGCTGGCCATCATGGAGTCACCGGCCATCATTATCGGGCTCGCGCTCGCGAACATGGCGCGCAAGGGGGGGGGCAACGGCCACGGAAAGCGGGTCAGCCGGGAGCTGGTGCATGATGCCTTCACCAACGGCAGTGTCGTGTTGCTGCTGGGCAGTATGCTGATCGGCGCAATTGCCCAGCCTGCCGGGCTGGACAAGATTATGCCTTTCTACGACACCATGTTCATGGGCGTGCTGTCCTTGTTCCTGCTCGACATGGGCATGGAGGCTGCGCGTCGCATCGGCGACTTCAAAAAAGTCGGCCCGTCGCTACTGGTGTTCGGTATCGCCATGCCGCTGATCGGCGGGGCAATCGGGCTTGCCGTCGGCCACTGGCTGCTCGGATTCGGCGTGGGCGGCACCATGCTGGTCGCCGTGCTGGGGGCGAGTGCGTCGTACATTGCGGTGCCGCCGGCCATGCGCCTGGCGATTCCCGAGGCTAGCCCGGCGCTGTTTCTGACACTGTCGCTGGGCGTCACCTTTCCCTTCAATATCATCGTGGGTATCCCGCTATACTTCAGCGCAGCCCAGTGGCTTGCACGTTAACCCGCAAGGAATGTCATGAAACCGGTCAAACGTATCGAAATCGTCATCGAGGAAATCGAGCTCGAAAACGTCATCGGCGAACTCGACCGCATCGGTGTCGTCGGCTATACCATCGTGCCGCGCGCCACCGGCCGGGGCGAACGTGGCGTGCGTTACGAAACCGTGCAGGGGCTGGGAAACGTGCTGATGACCATTGCCTGTGACGCGTTCCAGGCCGGCCAGGTGATCGACGCCATGCGCCCGATTCTCAAGCGCTACGGGGGCATCTGCCTGGTGTCGGACGCGATGTGGGTGATTCACGACTCATGAGCGGGTGACGCGGCGGGCCGATCGGCTTGCCGGCCGCGGTTGCGGCAGGGTGACCACCCGGTTGGCCTCATTCAACACGAAATCGTGGAACGCCTGTGCGATGGGCGACAGGCGCTTGCTGCTGCGATGCACCAGATACCACTCCTTCATGATCGGAAAGCCTTCCACACTGAGGATGGCGATGCGGTTGAGCGCCAGCTCAAATTCCAGCGTGTGCAGGGACACGATGCCCAGCCCCAGGCCGGCCATCACCGCATGCTTGATCGCTTCGTTGCGGCCCATTTCCATTGAGGTATTGAGCTTCAGGCCGCGTTCCTTGAAAAAGCGTTCCACCGCGTTGCGCGTTCCGGAACCGCTCTCGCGCAGGATGAAATTCTCTTCCACCAGCCGGTCGAGCGGGATGCGGCTTGCCTTTGCAAGCGGGTGATCCGGCCGCGCAATGATGACCAGGGGGTTCTGCATGAAGGCCTGGGCCGTGAGTTCGAGATTGCCGGGCGGCGTGCCCATGATCGCCATGTCCGGAATGTTTTCCTGCAATTGGGCGACCAATTCCTCGCGGTTGGTCACTTCAAGATGAACCTGCACGCCGACATGGTGCTTGATGAATTCCGCCAGCAGGTAAGGCGCGAAATACTTTCCGGTACTCGTCACCGCGAGCGACAGGGTTCCGCTTTTCACCCCTTTCATGTTGTCCAGCACGGATTCGATGTCGTGAAACTGCTGCGCAATGTCGCGGCTGAAGGCGTACATCTCCTTGCCCGCTTCGGTCAGGAAAATCTTCTTGCCCATCTGCTCGAACAGCGGCATGCCCACTTCCTGCTCCAGTTGCTTGATCTGGGTCGACACCGCAGGTTGGGTCAAATGAAGCTCTTCCGAGGCGCGGGTAAAGCTGGAGTTGCGTGCGACGGCTTCCAGTAACTTGAGCTGCCGAAATGTCACGTTCATGGCTGGTTTCCTTCGCCGAGGGGGGGGGGCTGATGCATACTCGATAGTGAATGATAACAATAAAAAGTATTCATTTTTAATAATGTGCCTGGCTCCGTATATTGCATCGCAAGGGCTGGATCAGCGGTGCCCGATACGCTTGATCCAACGATTAACAGCTGAAGCATGAGGAAAGTATCCATGAGCCAAGCGACGACAAGCACCAAAGAAGAACGCCTGACCGGCAGCGAGGCGGCGATCGCCCGCCGTCAAGCCCGTTCCCTGTACGGGAAAAAAGGCCTGACCGGTGGCGGCACCGCGGCCAGCGCCGGCCAGGCGCGCCTTGCCACCCGAAACGGGCAGGCCTCGCCTGCGCCGGCAGCCGCGCCGGCCTCGACCCCGGCCCCCGGCGCGGCAAGCCCGGAAGCGCGCACGTGCGGCTGCCAGCATGGCGACGCAGCGGAGACCCGCGTTGAATATGCACGCCCGGCGTTGGCCCTGGAGCCGATCTCGGCTGCGCAACAACGCCGTATCGACC
>JAHYJF010000210.1 GCA_019428955.1 Burkholderiaceae bacterium | reverse complement strand
CCTGCAGCGGCAGATCGAGTCCCTGAGCTGCCTTCCGGATCAGCCGGGCGCGCGGGCGAGACCGGCGAAGTGGCGATCCACCGCTGCGATCGCCACGGCCATCCCGACCCGATATTCTTTCTGAGCTATTGGCAAAACCCACGCGCCACGGCCGAAAAATTCACCGGTGACTGGTGCCGCACGGGTGACCTCGCCAGTGTCGACGACAAGGGCTACCTCTGGTACTGCGGTCGCGGAGACGACATGTTCAAGGCCGCCGGCTATCGGATCGGTCCGGGCGAAATCGAAAACTGCCTCATGGGCCATCCGGCCGTGGCCAACGTCGCCGTCGTCCCGAAGCCGGACCCCGAACGCGGCAACGTCGTCAAGGCCTACGTGGTGCTCGCCCCCGAGTACGCTGCCGACAGCGCCGTGGCGACCCAGTTGCAGGAACACGTGCGCGCCCGGCTGGCGCCCTACGAGTACCCCAAGGAGATCGAATTCATCGCCGCGCTACCGATGACCACCACCGGCAAGGTGCAGCGCCGGGTGCTGCGGTTGCAGGAGGAGGAACGGGCCCGCGCGGTGCGCGGCTAGGCGCTTGCGCTGCGCTCAGGGCTTTGGTGTGACCTGCGCCGCAACGGTGCGGATCGCGCTCTCGGGCGCCTGATAGGTCGCGCCGGGCTCGATGATCTGGACGAAGATTTCGTCGGCCCTAACCATGCCCAGGTCGTAGCGCGCACGTTCCTCGATCGCGACCCGACCCTCGCGCAGGTCGCGGACTTCGGCCTCCAGCCCCGCATTGCGCTGGGTGAGGCGATCGTTGGAGAGGCGCTGCGCGACGATCTGCCGGTCGGTTTCCCAGACCCTGAACCATCCGCCCTTGCCCAGCCACAGCGGGTACTGGATCAGCACCAGCATCGCGGCAAGGACCATTGCCAACTTTCGCATCCGCCTCTCTCCGCCCTTCTGGACGCCATTCAAACCGGTCTAGTTTAAGCCCGGCTCCTTCGAACCGACTCAGCGCAGGTTGTAAAAAGCCGACACTCCCGGGTAGTGAGCAACGTCGCCGAGGTCCTCCTCGATGCGCAGCAGCTGGTTGTACTTGGCGGTGCGATCGCTGCGGCTCATCGATCCGGTCTTGATCTGCAGGGCGTTGGTTCCCACCGCGATGTCGGCGATCGTCGTATCTTCGGTCTCGCCCGAGCGATGCGAAATCACCGCGGTGTAGTTGTTGCGTTTGGCCAGCTCGATCGCCGCGAAGGTTTCGGTCAAGGTGCCGATCTGGTTGACCTTGATCAGGATCGAATTGGCGATGCCGCGGGTGATCCCCTCGCTGAAGATCTTGGTGTTGGTAACAAACAGGTCGTCGCCGACCAGCTGGACCCGGTCGCCGAGGATGTCGGTGAGCGTGCTCCAGCCGTCCCAGTCGTTCTCGGCCATGCCGTCCTCGACCGAGATGATCGGGTACTTGTCGCACCAGGTGGAAAGCAGGTTGGAGAAATCGTCGGCCGTCAGCACCAGCCCCTCACCGGCGAGGTGGTAGCGGCCGTCGCGGAAGAACTCCGAGCTGGCGCAATCAAGCGCCAGCGCGATCTGCCGACCCGGTTCGTAGCCCGCGCTCTCGATGGCACGCAGGATCAGCTCGATGGCATCCTCGTGTCCTGCGACCGTCGGCGCGAAGCCACCCTCGTCGCCCACCGCGGTCGACAGGCCCTTGTCGTGCAACAGTGTGCGCAGCGCGTGGAACACTTCCGCGCCGTAGCGGATCGCCTCGCGAAAACTCGGGGCACCGACCGGGACGATCATGAATTCCTGGATGTCGAGGTTGTTGTTGGCGTGCACCCCGCCATTGATGACGTTCATCATCGGCACCGGCAGCGACATCGCCCCCGAGCCGCCAAAATAACGATACAAGGGCAGACCGGTCTCTTCGGCGGCCGCCTTGGCCACCGCCATCGAGACCGCCAGCGTGGCGTTGGCCCCGAGCCGCGACTTGTTGTCGGTGCCGTCCAGATCGACCAGAGTGCGATCGATGTACGCCTGTTCACTGGCGTCCAGCCCCATCAGCGATTCCGAGATCTCGGTGTTGATGTGCTCGACCGCCCGCAAGACGCCATTGCCGCCGTAGCGGGTGGGGTCGCCGTCACGCAATTCGACGGCCTCGCGCGAACCGGTCGAGGCGCCCGAGGGAACGGATGCCCGTCCCATCACCCCGGATTCCAGCAACACGTCGCACTCGACGGTGGGATTGCCGCGCGAATCGATGATCTCGCGGCCGATGATGTCTACGATCGTGGTCATGTCAGTCGTTCTTCTCGAGGTGGGCGGGAATTAAAAAGTGGCGACCGCGGCATCAGATGCCTTCGACCACAACCATGTTGAATTTCTCGGTGGCGCCAGCGCGCGCCGCGCGCGCCTGGCTGTACAAGGTCGAATCATAGAACGAGCGCGCCGCCGCGAAATCGGGAAAACGCACGATCACCAGTCGTCCCGGTTGCCAGTCACCCTCGAGCACCGCGCTCTGGCCACCGCGCACCACGAACTCGCCGCCCGCGGCGGCAACCGCGGCCGGTGACAACGCCCTGTAGCCCTCGTAGCGCGCGGCGTCGCTGACCTTCACATCGGCTATCACGTAAGCGGGCATCATTCACTCTCCGAGGTCGTCTTCGGGGAAACCCGCGCGCTTGACCACGGCGTCGAGCTCCAGCAGGGTGGTCAGCAACTCGGCCATGCGATCCAGCGGCCAGGCGTTGGGGCCATCAGAGAGCGCCTTGGCCGGATCGGAATGAGTCTCCATGAACAGGCCGCTGACTCCTGCTGCTACCGCAGCGCGGGCCAGCACCGGAACGAACTCGCGCTGGCCACCGGAGACCGTCCCCTGTCCCCCGGGCAACTGCACCGAGTGGGTCGCGTCAAACACCACCGGGCAGCCGGTCTGGCGCATGATCGCCAATGAGCGCATGTCGGAAACCAGGTTGTGATAGCCAAACGATGCGCCTCGTTCGCACACCATGATCGTGTCGTCGGCGTCGGGGTTGGCGGAGTCGGCTTCGATCGCCGCAGCGCGCGCCTTGGCGACCACCTGGATCATGTCCTGGGGGGCCATGAATTGCCCCTTCTTGATGTTTACCGGCTTGCCGCTGGCGGCCACCGCGCGGATGAAATCGGTCTGGCGTGCCAGGAAAGCCGGTGTCTGCAGCACGTCGACAACCGCGGCCACGGCCTTGACCTGGTCTTCGGTATGGACGTCGGTGAGCACCGGCACGCCAACCTGATCGCGCACCTCGGCGAGGATACGCAAGCCCTCCTCCATTCCGGGCCCACGAAACGATGTGCCGGAACTGCGGTTCGCCTTGTCGAACGACGACTTGTAGATGAGAGGCACGCCCAGCGCCGCGCAGATCTCGCGCAACCGTCCGGCGACCTCGATCGCATGGTCGCGCGACTCGATCACGCAGGGGCCGGCGATCAGGAACAGGGGTCGGTCAAGGCCGACTTCGAAGCCGCACAATTTCACGCTCCTTCCTCCTTGCTCGACGGTTGCGTCAGTCAAGCCGCCTGCTGCCTGACGCGGCGTTCGCCATGGGCTGCGGCGGCCCGGACATACGAGTTGAACAGCGGATGTCCGGCGCGCGGAGTCGAGGTGAACTCGGGGTGGAACTGCACCCCCAGGAACCAGGGATGCGCCAGCGCCCCGCGCTGGGGCAGCTCGACGATCTCGGTGAGATTTTCATTGGGAGTGCGCGCCGCCACCACCATCCCCGCCTTCTCGAGCTGCGCGACGTAGCCGTTGTTGACCTCGTAGCGATGGCGGTGACGTTCATTGACCGACTCGCCGTAGATCGAGCTCGCCAGGGTGCCTTGCTCGACCGCACTGCGCTGGGCGCCGAGCCTCATGGTGCCGCCCAGAGCGGTGCTGCTGTCGCGCCGCTCGACCCGACCCTCGCGGTCCAGCCACTCGGTGATCAGGCCGACCACGGGGTGAGACGTGTCGGGGTCGAACTCGGTGCTGTTGGCGCCCGCCAGCCCGCAGCAGTTGCGCGCGAACTCGATCACCGCCAGTTGCATCCCAAGGCAGATACCGAGGTAGGGGATGCCATGTTCACGGGCATAGCCGATCGCCCTGATCTTGCCTTCCACTCCGCGGTGGCCAAAACCGCCAGGCACCAGGATGCCATCGTAATTAGCCAGAGATTCGGGCCCGTCCTGTTCGATTCTCTCGGAATCCACATAGTCGATCAGCACCTTGCTGCGGGTGTAGATGCCGGCGTGGATCAGCGCTTCGGTCAGCGACTTGTACGATTCGGTCAGGTCGACATACTTGCCGACCATCGCGATGCGCACTTCGCGCTCGGGCTTCTCGAGTGCCTGGACCAGTTTGTCCCAGACCGCGAGATCGGCGGGCGGCGGGGTCAGGTGCAAGGTCTGGCAGACAATCTCGTCGACGCCTTGCTCGTGGAGCATGCGGGGAATCTTGTAGATGCTGTTGGCGTCGGGCACCGAGATCACCGAATCGAGTTCGATGTTCGAGAACAGCGAGATTTTCGCTCGTTCATCCTCCGGAATTCTCCGGTCGGCGCGGCACAGCAGCAGATCGGCCTGGATCCCGATCTCGCGGAGTTTCTGCACCGAGTGCTGGGTGGGTTTGGTCTTGAGCTCGCCCGCCGAGGCGATGTACGGGACCAGCGTCAGGTGAACGAAGCAGACGCTGCCGCGCCCGCGCCTGAGCCCCATCTGCCTGACCGCCTCGAGAAACGGCAGCGACTCGATGTCGCCAACCGTGCCGCCGATCTCGACGATCGCGACGTCGGCCGCTTCGGGCGTGCCGACCCCGGCGCCACGATCGATGAAATTCTGGATCTCGTTGGTGATGTGCGGAATCACCTGGACCGTGCGCCCGAGGTATTCGCCGCGCCGCTCCTTCTTGATCACCGACTCGTAGATCTGGCCGGTGGTGAAGTTGTTGACCTTGCGCATCTTGGTCGAGACATAGCGCTCGTAGTGCCCAAGGTCGAGGTCGGTCTCGGCTCCGTCTTCAGTCACGAACACTTCACCGTGCTGGAACGGGCTCATCGTTCCGGGATCGACGTTGATGTAGGGGTCAAGCTTGAGGAGGGTGACCCGCAGGCCGCGCGACTCAAGCAACGCGGCAATCGAGGCGGCGGCGATTCCTTTGCCCAGTGAGGACACGACGCCGCCGGTGACGAATACGAACTTGGTCATGAATATCCTGCCGCCGGGAAAGCGAGATTATAACTCGGCCCTATAATGCAGCTACCGA
Organism: Burkholderiaceae bacterium; assembly: GCA_019428955.1. GTDB lineage: Bacteria > Pseudomonadota > Gammaproteobacteria > Burkholderiales > Burkholderiaceae_E > JAGXFR01. The sequence goes on along the minus strand of JAHYJF010000210.1, from coordinate 1,005 downwards.
TTCCGACACTCTGAGGATCATCCATGGACAAGGTTTATCCCAGCGCCAAAGAAGCCCTGGCCGACATCGTGCGAGACGGCCAGACCATCGCCGTCGGCGGGTTTGGCCTCTGCGGCATTCCCGAGGCCCTGATCGCCGCCCTGCGCGACACAGCGGTCAAGAATCTGACAGTTATTTCCAATAATGCCGGCGTCGACGGCTTCGGCCTCGGCCAGCTGCTCGAGACCCGCCAGATCAAGCGAATGATCTCGTCGTACGTGGGCGAGAACAAGGAGTTCGAGCGCCAGTACCTGGCCGGCGAACTCGAGCTCGAATTCACCCCCCAAGGGACGCTCGCCGAGAAGCTGCGCGCCGGTGGCTCGGGAATCCCGGCTTTCTTCACCCGCACCGGGGTCGGCACGATCGTGGCCGAGGGCAAGGAACTGCGCGAGTTCGACGGCATCCAGTACGTGATGGAGCGCGCGCTCAGCGCCGAGGTTTCGCTGGTCAAGGCCTGGAAGGCTGACCGCTCGGGCAACCTGATCTTTCGGCGCACGGCGCGCAACTTCAATCCCAACGTCGCCATGGCGGGCAAGGTCACTGTGGTCGAGGTCGAGGAAGTACTCGAGACCGGAGCGATCGATCCCGACGACGTGCACCTCGCCGGCATCTTCGTGCACCGCGTCGTCCATAACCCGAATCCCGAGAAGCGCATCGAGCAACGCACGCTTTCTCAGGCGCGCTGAGGAGAAACAGACATGGCCTGGAACAGAGACCAGATGGCGGCCCGCGCCGCCAAGGAATTGAAGGACGGCTTCTACGTCAATCTTGGCATCGGCTTGCCGACCCTGGTAGCCAACCACGTGCCCGACGACATGGAGGTCTGGCTCCAGTCGGAAAACGGCTTACTCGGCATCGGACCGTTTCCGACCGAGGACGAAATCGACGCCGACATCATCAACGCCGGCAAGCAGACCATCACCACCCTGCCAGGCTCGTCGATCTTCTCGTCGGCCGACTCGTTCG
>JAHYJF010000209.1 GCA_019428955.1 Burkholderiaceae bacterium | reverse complement strand
CGACGGCGGCGTTTCCGCCGAGCCCGAGCTGCGTGGTGCCGAATCGCTGCTCGCGGCGGCGCGCGCCAGTCTCGCCGGCCTGGAGCGCCAGCGCAACCTTGACGGCAACGCGCTGGTCCTGCTGCTCGGTCAGCCGTTGCCGGCCGATCTGCCAGCCGCCCAGCCGCTCGAGCAGGTAAGGTTCGCCCAGTTGCCGGTGGGGCTACCCTCGGAAGTGCTGCTGCAGCGCCCGGACATTGCCCAGGCGGAACAGCAGCTGTTGGCCGCCAACGCCAACATCGGCGCGGCGCGCGCGGCCTTCTTCCCGCGCATCACGCTGACCGGCAGTCTCGGTACGGCCAGCAGCCAGCTCTCCGGTTTGTTCGATAAGGTGGCGTGGACTTTCGCGCCGCAACTGCTCTATCCCTTGTTCGACTCCGGGCGCAATGAGTCCAACCTCGCGGCCGCCAGGGCCGGGCGCGACATCGCCGTGGCCCAGTATGAGAAGGCTATCCAGGTGGCGTTTCGCGAGGTCGCCGACGCGCTCGCCGGTCGGGCCACGCTTGGCGAGCAACTTGCTGCCCAGCGTGGCCAGGCCGCCGCCGAAGACCGGCGTGCGGAACTGGCGGGGCAACTGCTGCGCGGCGGCACCGCGAGCCAGCTCGATCTGCTCGACGCGGAGCGAGCGCGGCTGGCGGCGCGCCAGGCCGTGGTGCAACTCGAACTGGCACGGTTGCAGAACGCCGTTCTCCTCTACCGGGTCCTGGGCGGGGGCGCTGGACAGCCTCGAGCCCTGTCGGCCGGCGGGTGATCGGGGGCATCGCCTAGCGTCGGCTCGAGACCACGATGCCGGCGCCGATCAGGGCGAAGGCGACGCCATGATAGAGGCGGGGGGACTCGCCCAGCATCGTCAGCGACATCAGCGCCGCGAACAAGGGCGTGAGGTTGGCGAAGAAGGCGGCGGTCGCCGGCCCGGCGGCGGCGATGCCGGCACCCCAGCACCGAAACGCCAGTACCGATGGCGCGACCGCCAGGAACACCAGGGCCAGGACGACGCCCGGCGACCATGCGATGGCACTGGGCGCCAGCCAGGCCTCGGCACCGGTAGCCAGCCCCGAAAAAAGCAGGCCGAAAATCACCTGCAGCAGCAGGAATTCCGACCAGTTCCAGGCCGGTCGGTGAGTTCCATCCATCAGGCGCGGGGGGCGTGCCAATTGCCAGCTGTAGAAGGACCAGCAGACGGCGGCGAGCATCATCCAGGCATCGCCGGGAACCAGGCGCAACTCGGCCAGCCGCGCGGGATCACCGCGCAACATCACTGTCATGACCCCCAGCGCAGACAGCAGCGCGCCCAACCACTGCCGGCCGCGGGCCCGCTCACCGTAGAAGAAGATTCCAATCAGCAACATCCATACCGGGCCGCTCGAGGCAATCAGCGTCACGTTGAGCGGCGTCGAGGTCTGCAGGGCCAGGTACTGGAAGGAGTTGTACGCGGTCACGCCCAGCAGTCCGAGCAGCGCCAGTGAGCGCCAGCGGGCGCGAATCTCGGCGCGCCGCTCGGGCGTGGCCAGCACCCGCCAGCCCAGCGGCAGCAGCACTATCAGCGCGCCCAGCCAGCGCAGGCCGTTGAGGTGCATCGGCGGCACGCTGTGGGCCAGCAGGCGGCCAATCACTGCGTTGGCGGCCCAGGTCAGCGGGGGAATGATGAGCAGCAGCGCGCTGCGCGTACTCAGCGTCACGGCATTACCGCACCACAATTCCAGCATTGCTCGAAGGGGCCGTCAACTATCTCGGCGCAGTCTCCGCAACGCCAGTGCCGGTGGGGCAGGCCGGTGAGTTGCGCGAGCAGCGTCTGGGCGCGCTCGAGCTGGTCATCGTCGCTGACCCAGATCTCCGGCAGCGCCTGGTCAGGAGGGATTTCGCCCGAGATGCCGCTGGCAAAATAGCGCTGCACGCTGACCTCGATGCCGGCCTGGTTGAGAAGGTCCGACCACAGGGTCGCCAGGGCGATGTTGGGAGCATGGATGACGCGTTTCATGGCTGAATCGTGCCATGAATGGCGGCAAAGGGTGCGGCTGGTCATAATGTCGCCAGCAGCATTGGGACCGAGTTCGTGTCCCCGACGATTTTCCGGGCCTCCCCGGGCCAGTACTTGCGACCTGGAATGCCGACCGACCTCGATATTGGCCACCTGCTGACCCTGCACGGCGTGTATGTGCTGGTGGCGGTGCTGGTCTATGTGGTCAGTTCTCACGCCGTGCAGCAACGGCGCCATCCTTCGGCCGCCATCGCGTGGATGCTGTTCATCCTGTTCATGCCCTACATTGCGTTGCCGGCATTCCTGCTCTTCGGTTTCAGGAAACTGGCGCGTCCGGCTTCACCGGTGGCCGCCCCGATTCCGCGCTGCCAATCGTGGGCCGTGGAGACCATCATGGCCCTGCGCCAACCGGCGCCGGCCCCGTACCGGGAACTGGCGGTGCACCAGGACGGCCGCGAGGCGCGCGCGGCGCTCCTCGAGATCATCGCGGCGGCCCGCCACTCCATCGATTGTTCGACCTTCCTCGTAGGACGCGATCATCTTGGCGATGAAGTGATCGATGGCCTGTGCGCGAAGGCGCGGAGCGGGGTGCATGTGCGTCTGTTGGTCGACGGGTTCGGCCACCTGATGGGCGGGCGTCCGAATCTGCAGCGCCTGGCCGCCGCCGGAGGCGAGTTCGCGCTGTTCGTCGAACCGCTGTGGTCGCCGCTCAAGGGTCGCACCAACCTGCGCAATCACCGCAAGATGCTGCTCGTCGATGTCGGCTCGGAGTCGGCCCGGTTGTGGTGCGGCGGCCGCAATTTCGCCTCCGAGTATTTCGAGGGCGAGGGCAGCGCCCGTCCCTGGCACGACTTGAGCTTTGACCTGCAGGGGGAATTTCTCCAGCAGGCTCATGAACTCTTCGAGCGTGACTGGGCTTTCGCCGTCGGCCGGGCGCCGGTTCCCGGGGCGGCGGTCACCACCGGTCAGGAGCCAGAGCCGGAGTTCCGGCACCCGCCAAACGTTGCCCAGCTGGTGGCGTCGGGGCCCGATCAGGAAGATGACACTGTCCACGAACTGCTGCTGACCTCCGCCTATCGCGCCCGCGAGCGCATCGTTATCGCGACCCCGTACTTCGTCCCCGAATCGGCGCTGCTGCTGGCCCTATGCCTGGCCGCGCGGCGCGGCGTGAGGGTCGACCTGCTGTTGCCGGCGCGATCGAACCATCGGCTCTCCGACCTGGCACGCGACCGGGCGCTGCGCTCGCTGGCCCTGGCCGGAGGCCACGTGTGGCTGGCGCCGACCATGCTCCACGCCAAGCTGGTGGTGATCGATGACCGGCTCGCGCTCGCCGGCTCAACCAATCTCGACAGCCGCAGCCTGTTCCTGAACTACGAGCTTATGGTGGCGTTCCACGACCGCAAGGACGTGCTGCGCTTCCAGGCCTGGTTCAGCCGCGAGTGCAGTTGCGCGAGCGCTTACGCCGCCAAGAATCCTGGCCTGCTGCGCGACGTCATGGAAGGCATGCTCCTGTGGCTGGCTTTCCAGCTCTAGCGCCTGGCTCGAGATCGCGCGCTCAGGTCTTGAGCCGGTAGCCGGTGCGGAAGATCCAGCCGACGATTGCCAGGAAGATGGCCAGGAAGGCCGCGGTCATCGCCAGGCTCAGGCCGACGCTGACGTCGGCGCTGTCATAGAAGCTCCAGCGAAAGCCGCTTACCAGGTAGACCACCGGGTTGAACAGGCTGATCGTCCGCCAGACCGGGGGCAGCATGTTGATCGAATAGAAGCTGCCGCCGAGGAAAGTCAGCGGGGTGATCAGCAACAGCGGCACCAGCTGGATCTTCTCGAAGTTGTCGGCCCAGATGCCGATGATGAAGCCGAGCAGGCTGAAGGTCAGCGCGGTCAGGAGCAGGAACAGGATCATCCAGAAGGGGTGCGCGATGTGCAGGTCGACGAACAGCCATGCAGTCGCCAGAATGATGAGCCCCACCATGATCGACTTGGTCGCGGCCGCCCCGACGTAGCTCACCACGATCTCCAGATAGGAGACCGGTGCAGAGAGCAGTTCGTAGATGGTGCCGGTGAACTTCGGAAAGTAGATGCCGAACGACGCGTTCGAGACGCTCTGGGTCAGCAGCGAGAGCATCACCAGCCCGGGCACGATGAACGCGCCGTAGCTGACCCCTTCGATCTGGTTGATGCGCGAGCCGATCGCCGCGCCGAAGACCACGAAGTACAGCGAGGTCGAGATCACCGGCGAGATGATGCTCTGGAAGATGGTGCGCCGGGTGCGCGCCATCTCGAACTGGTAGATCGCGGCTATTGCGTGCAGGTTCATTTCTTGCCCTTCACCAGGCTGACGAAGATGTCCTCGAGCGAGCTCTGGGTGGTGTGGATGTCCTTGAAACCGATGCCCGCGGCGCCCACGTCCCGCAGCAGCGCGATGATGTCGGTCGATTCGCGCTGCGCGTCGTAGGTGTAGACGAGTTGCGCGCCGTCATCGGCAAGCGTGAGGCGATAAGCGGCAAGTTCCGGCGGAATGCCCGCGAGCGGCTGCTCCAGTTGCAGCGTCAGCCGCTTGGTGCCGAGCTTGCGCATCAGTTCGGCTTTCTCTTCCACCAGGATGATCTCGCCGTTGCTGATGACGCCGATCCGGTCGGCCATTTCCTCGGCCTCGTCGATGTAATGGGTGGTCAGGATGATCGTCACGCCGCTGGCGCGCAGCTTGCGCACCACCTCCCACATGTCGTGGCGCAGGCTGACGTCGACGCCCGCGGTCGGCTCGTCGAGGAACAGGACCTGGGGCTCGTGCGACAGCGCCTTGGCGATCAGCACGCGGCGTTTCATGCCGCCCGAGAGCGTGCGAATGGTGTCGTTCCTCTTGTCCCACAGTGACAGGTCGCGGAGCACCTTTTCGATGTGTGCCGGGTTGGCCGGCTTGCCGAACAGCCCGCGGCTGAACGAAACGGTCGCCCATACTGTTTCGAAGGAGTCCGTGGTCAGTTCCTGGGGCACTAGCCCGATGATCGAGCGGGCGGCACGGAAATCGTTGATGATGTCGTGGCCGGCGACGCTGATCTTGCCCTCGGTCGGGGTGGCGATCCCGCAGATGCAGCTGATCAGCGTCGTCTTGCCGGCTCCATTGGGGCCGAGCAGGGCGAAGATTTCGCTGCGCCCGATCTCCAGGTTCACGTTGCTCAGCGCGTGCAGCCCCGACCCGTAGGTCTTGGAGAGGTTGGCTACCGAGATCATCGATTCCATTGGTAACACCACTGTGGTTGCGGTCGCCGCCGGTGGCGCGCCTAATGTTGGGAGATAACGCGATATTATGCTGTCCCTCACTGCTCGCAGCAGGAGTCATCCCTTACCAGATGTAGGAGACCGTGATGTCCTTATCGATGTACCAGGCTTCAGTGCCCGTCCTGATCCGCACCCTGACCAACCTGATCGTGGTGCTGGAAAAGGGCGAAGCGCACGCCCAGGTCAAGGGGATCGAGCAGAGCGTGCTGATCAACAGCCGGCTCTACCCGGACATGTTTACCCTGACCAAGCAGGTCCAGATCGCCACCGACAATGCCAAGGGCTGCGCCGCCCGCCTGGCGGGCATCGAAGTGCCCAAGTACGAGGACAACGAGGCTAGCTTTGCGGACCTTGTCAAGCGGGTGCAGAACACCATCGCGTTCCTCGAGACGTTCACCCCGGCGCAGATCGATGGCTCGGAGCAGCGGCCGGTCACGCTGCCAATGCGCAGCGGCAGCCTGCACTTCGAAGGCCAGCCCTACCTGCTGCACTTCGTGCTGCCCAACCTGTACTTCCACGTGGTCACCGCCTACGACATCCTGCGGCACTGCGGCGTCGAGCTTGGCAAGATGGATTTCCTGGGAAATCCAGATACCATGGGCAAGCAGTAAAGAGGAAGGGCAGAGTCGGCTGCGGGGCCTCGCGCGGCTCGCGGGCATCCGGGGCGTTGCCTCAGCTCCGGAGCCGATAGAGCATTTCACCGGCGCGCGCAACGACCAGCACCCCGTCGCGCTTGCTCCAGTCAGCGACATCGATCGCGGCCGGGTCACGATAGCCGAGATTTAGCTTGCGGCACAGCTCGGGGGGAATTCCGGTGGCGAGCGTCACCGACACGCGCGGTGTTTCGACGCCGGTCGCAGGGTCGTAGCGGCCCTGGCCCTTGACGTGTGTCGAGTGCGCCAGTACGCCGCCCGGGTAGTCTGCGAAGCGTTCGGGCTGGGCGAGGAAATAGTCGCGGCAGTGGTAGCCGATCTCT
>JAHYJF010000001.1 GCA_019428955.1 Burkholderiaceae bacterium | reverse complement strand
GGTAGTTGCGGGAAAACAGGATCACCCCGCCGACGAGCGGATGGGTGAGGCGGCGGCGTCAATGCGACGGCGGTTGCCAATGAGTATCGGCTCGATCAGACCGGCGGCGTGGGCGCGCAGCGCGCCGCCCAGTGACTGCGGCTCTTCCGGGCAGATCACCGCCATGGCGATCGGCCTCAGTCCGGCGCAGGCGGCCACCAGTCGTTCGCAGTGCCGGTGCTTGCGCAGCATGACCCCGGGAGCCTCGAGGTGAACGTCGGTGAGCTTGCGCAGCGGCGCGAAGACTTCGGCGAAGCCGTCGGCCACCAGATCGCCGGAGCTCTTGACCACGCGGGTCTCGAGGATGATCAACTGCGGCTCGCGCTTGTCGACCACCTCGACCGACACCGTGACTTCGTCGCCGACGCCAACCCGCGCATGGAAGTTCAGCGATTGCGAGCGGTAGAGCGTGCCCGGGCCGGGCAGTGAGGTTCCAAGCAGATTGGCCACGAGCGCGGCAAACCACATCGATGGCGCAACTGCTCCGCCCTTGTTCTCGCCGGAAACAACACTCGGTTCACCGGGCAGATGCAGCGGATTGAAGTTGCCAGTGATGCTCGCGAAGACGTAGAGATCGTGCTCGGTGCAAACGCGGTCCATGGCGACCCGGTCGCCGACCTTGATCTCGTCGAACAGCTTGTTCGAGACGGTGATTTCCATGATCTTGCTCAAGACTAGATGATATTTAATATAGTCTTAATGATAGCAAATCAGCGCCCTCCATGCTGCTTTGCAGCAACAAGGCGCTAGGGCTTTTCTGCAGATGGCGGATTGGGCCTGGTGTGCAGTTTCATGGTCGCCGCTGCGAATTCGCCGGCCAGCATGTCGGGGAGAATATCGAGCGCGCGGTTGATCTCGTCGACGATCAGGCTCATCTCTTCGAGCCGCGGCGGATGCAGCACGTAGTCGGCCACCTCCTGCTCGGCCTGGACGTCGCGCGGGTGACCGATTCCCAGGCGCAGGCGCCAGAAATCAGTGCTCCCGAGGTGCGCCTGGATGTCGCGCAGGCCATTGTGGCCGGCGTGGCCGCCGCCGCACTTGAGCTTGGACTGCCCGGGGGCGAGGTCGAGCTCATCGTGGATAACGAAGATTTCGGCCGGCTCGATGCGGTAGAAGTTGGCCAGCGCAGCGACTGCGCGGCCCGAGCGGTTCATCAGCGTGCCCGGCTTGAGCAGCCAGAACGCATTGCCGCCCAGATTCGGGCGGGCAACCTCACCGTGGAATTTCGATTCAGTGGTGAAATTGGCGCTGGTCCGCCGCACGATCCCGTCGGCAAACCAGAAGCCGGCGTTGTGACGCGTGTATTGGTATTCCCGGCCAACGTTGCCGAGACCAACTATCAGGCGGATGACGGACATCTTGGTGGGCTGGAATCGATGTGCGCCCGTCGCGTGCGAGGCGACGGGCACGAAGTTCGGACCGCGGCTCGACGCCGCAGTCCGGACCGGTTATTACTTCTTATCAGCGGTCGGCTTGACAGCCGGCACCACCGGGGCGGCTTCGGTCGGTTCCGCCGCCACCTCTTCGTCTTCCGATGCTCCGGCGATCGCCGGCATGGTAGCTGTGACAACCAGGGGGTTTTCCTTGCCGCGGGGTACCGGTGTTACGCCTTCCGGGAAGATCACGTCGGAGAGATGGATGCTGTCACCCAACTTGATCTCGGAGAGATCAATCGCGATGAACTCAGGTAGGTGGCGTGGCAGGCAGCTGATCTCGACGTCGACCATGGGGTGGTTGATCAGCGCACCAGAGAGTTTCACTGCCGGCGAGAGCTCGGCGTTGATGAAGTGGAACGGGACAAAAATGTGGATGGCCTTGCCAGTCGAAACACGCTGGAAGTCGATGTGCCTGATCTGCTGCTTGAACGGATGCCACTGGACATCGCGCAGCAGTACCCGTTCCGGGCTGCCGTCAAGTTCCATCTCCAGAATCGACGAGTGGAAGGCCTCGACGCGCAGCGCATGGATCAGCGGGTTGTGGTCGATCTCGATTGAGACCGGTTTGCCTTCGCCGCCGTAAACGATGCCAGGCACCTTGTTTTGGTGACGCAGGCGGCGGCTCGCACCCGTACCGTGCAGGTTTCTCGTGGTGGCAATGAATTTCATTGCATGCTCCTTGTAAAACTCCGCGGACCGCGACCAGTCTCTTGGAGAGTCCATCAAATCCGGCGTGAAATGCGCCGGATGCTTGTTCGGCGGCGCCGGTGGCGCAACCGCGAAAAAGTGTTCAGAGAATCAGTCGACGAAGAGCGACGAAACCGAGTCGGCGCGGTTGATTCGGCTGATGGTTTCGGCCAGCAGCTGAGAGCACCCAACTACCCGGATCTTCTTGGCAGTGCGGGCATCGCGCGGCAGTGGAATAGAGTCGGTGACCACCAGCTCGTCGAGATCGGAATCCTCGACGCGGGCGACCGCCCCACCGGAGAGTACCGGGTGGGTGCAATAGGCCAGCACGCGCTTGGCGCCGTGCTGCTTTAGTGCCGAGGCGCCCTTGACCAGTGTATTGGCGGTATCGACCATGTCGTCCATGATCACGCAGGTGCGCCCCTCGACGTCGCCGATGATGTTCATCACCTCGGCAACGTTGGCCTTGGGACGGCGCTTGTCGATAATCGCCAGTTCGGAGTCGAGGCGCTTGGCGATTGCCCGGGCACGGACCACGCCGCCGACGTCGGGTGACACCACGATCACGTTGTCGAGGTCCTGCTTGTGCAGGTCGCCGAGCAGAAGCGGAGTCGCGTAGATGTTGTCGACGGGAATGTCGAAGAAGCCCTGGATCTGGTCGGCATGAAGGTCCATGGTCAGGACCCGGTCGATGCCGGCGATCTGCAGCATGTTGGCCACCACCTTGGCGCTGATCGCCACCCGCATCGAACGCACGCGGCGATCCTGGCGGGCGTAACCGAAGTAGGGCAAGGCAGCCGTGATGCGCATTGCCGAGGCGCGCTTGAGCGCGTCAGCCATGATCATCACTTCCATCAGGTGGTCGTTGGTCGGCGCGCAGGTCGACTGCAGGATGTAGACGTCGCGACCGCGGACGTTCTCCAGGATCTCGGCCATCACTTCGCCGTCGGAAAAACGCCCCACCGTAGCCCGGCCCAGCGTGGTGCCGAGATGGCGCGCAACGTCGGCGGCAAGCTGGGGCGTGGCGCTCCCGGCAAATATCACCGGCGCGTCCTCGTTCATGCTCTCGGTCGCGCGTCTATTCATGTGCTGCATTGCAAGAACCCCGCCCTGGTTAAGTTGGCTGGGGAGGAAGGATTCGAACCTTCGCATGCCGGAATCAAAATCCGGTGCCTTAACCAGCTTGGCCACTCCCCAACTGCCCTAGGTCGATGAGCGTTGCCGCTCAAAAGCCCAATTCCGAAGCGGGTGGTGGGCAAGCGATCTGACTAGGAACGCCTTGCCGACCCCGAGCGCTGCGATCCGGGCCCGGATCGCCTCGCCGCGCCGGCGGTCAGAGACAGGAAGAAACACGCAAGAGCCGGATCCGGTCATTCGCGCGGTGTCGGGGTCTTCGCCCGTTGCGAGCGCTTCACGACGCAGCGCGGCCAGAGCCGCAGCGACCTCGGGATACCGCGCGCAGACGACGGGCTCGAGATCGTTCCTCCCCTCAGAGACCGCCAAGCCCCGAGAAAGACCCAGAATTTTGATGAGTTTCGTGTCTCGTGTCAATTCGGGGGCGGTAAAAACCACTGCCGTCGACACCGCCACGCCGGGCGCGACGACGACGAAGAACCGCTCGGGCAGGGGCAGCGTGACCAGTTGTTCGCCGACCCCGGTGGCATAGGAGCTGGACCCGTGGACGAAGACCGGGACGTCGGCGCCGAGCCGCAGCGCGAGGCGCGCCAGGCGTGCCGGGGTCCAGCGCAGTCCCCATAAGCGGTTGAGTGCCAGCAGGGTGGTGGCCGCGTCGGAACTCCCGCCCCCGAGCCCGCCGCCCACCGGGATTCGCTTGACGATCTCGATGTCGACCCCGAGTTTGGTGCCCGATTCGCGCGCGAGCGCTCGCGCGGCCCTGGCGCTCAGGTCATCGACATCGGCCCCGAGCTCCCGAATCGCCCCGTGGCGCACGATCTCGCCGTCGCTGCGGACGCTGAAGTGCAGCAGGTCGCACAGATCGATCAGCTCGAAGACTGTTTCCAGGAGGTGGTAGCCATCGGGGCGCTGCCCGGTGACGTGCAGGAAACGGTTGAGCTTGGCCGGTGCGGGGCAATTGCGTAGTGCCACAATCATCACAGTTCCCGGCCATCGACGATCAGCAACAGCGCCAGGGTGGGCTGGCCGGCGCTCGGCGGCTCGGGCCAGCGCAGCGCGAGCCGCCGCGGCAGTTGGTCCCGAAGCTCTTCGATCTGCACCAGCCAGCCGCCGGCATCGGCGCCGAGGCGGCCCTCCAGCCAGTCGGGCAGCAGCGCCACCGGGATGCGCCAGCCAAACACCTGCTCGAGCAGTTCGTCGGCGCTCGGTGCCGTGAACACCTTGCCGTCGGCGGTTTCGAGGCGGGCGCCGTGCGGTCCGCTGCGCGCCACGGCCATGGTTTGCCCCAGCACGCTGGAGATCTCGATCACCGACTCGCCGCTCGAGCGACGCAGCAGGAAGCGGCCCGAGAAGCGCTCTTCACGAGTGGCGTCGCCGGGAACGACGCTGGTCGCCGAGAAGCGCCCGTACCAGCGGTGCACCTCGGCGGCTGTGCCGGTGGCTGGTGCCGGCGCGATCGCCGCGGGTGTCGCGCAGCCGGCAAGCGCGAGCACCAACACCAGGGCCAGCAGCCGCAGGGCGGAGCCGGCCGCGGCCATCAGAGCTTTGCTCCGAGCCGCTTGAGCGTCTCGATGAGGACTTGGTTGTCGGCATCGTCCCTGTGCGCGGCGCGCCAGATCGTCCTGGCCTCCTCCTTGCGTCCGATGACCCAGAGGACTTCGCCGAGGTGCGCCGCGATGTCGGCTTCCGGGGCCAGAGCGTAGGCCTTGATCAGGTGGCGCAGCGCGGCCTCCATCTGGCCGCGGCGAAACATCACCCAGCCCATGCTGTCGATGATGTGAGCACTCTCGGGTTGGAGCTGCAGGGCTTGTTCGACCAGCTTCTGGGCTTCGCCGAGCCGCAGGTTGCGATCCGCCAGGGAGTAGCCCAACGCGTTGTAGGCGTTGGCGTTCCTGGGATCAAGGCTGATCAGTCGGCGCAGGCTCTTTTCCATGGCGTCGATGCGATTGATCCGCTCCGCCGCCATCGCCTGGGCGTAGAGCAGGCCGTGATCGTCGCGGTACTTGAGCAGCGCGTCGTCGAGGACCTTGAATGCGGCCTCCTGCTGGCCGAGTTCGCGCAGGATTTCGGACTCGATGGTGAGCAGGCGCACCCGTTCGGCGCTGGTCGTGGTCGCGACTGTGTGCAGCATCTCGGTGGCTTCACCAAGTCGGCCCATCCTCGCGGTCAACATCGCCCGCCGCCCCACGGCGGAGATGAACTGTTCGCCCGACTGCACCTGTTCGTACCAGCGCAATGCCTGCTCGGGATTCTCCTTGTCCTCGGCGATCAGCCCGAGCATCATCCGCGCCGGGTCGGGGCTGCGAGTCTGCCCCGGCAGTTCGAGATACCTCTTGAGGAGCTGTTCAGCCCGCTCGAGGTCCTTGTTGCGATAGGAGAACTGGGCGACGGTCAGCAGGACGCGCGGATTGTCGGGCTCGAGCTTCATGGCGCGCTCGAACTCATCCCTGGCCCGCTCGATCTGGCCGTCGGCCGCCAGGGACTGGGCATGGATGAACCACAACTCGGCGTCGTCGGGGTGGCGATCGAGGAAATCGGCCAAGCGCTGGCGGGCTCGTTCGGCCCCTTCCTTGCCGGGGACGGAATAGACCAGCGTGGCGAGCAGCGTTGCGCGATTCTCGGGCTGCATCCGCAATGCCGCGACGGCTTCGCTTTCGGCGAGTTCGGGGTTCTTGGCGGCGTGCGCCACCGCGGCAATGGCCAGGTGTGCCTCGGCAAGCTCGAGATCCTGCGCCGTCAGGCGCCGGACCATCGCGAGCGCGGCGCCGGGATCACGGACTGCCGGTAGATTGCGCCTGAGCTGAGCGTAGAACTCGTTGAGCTTGCCGGCGGCGCGTGCCTTGACCTGCCGGCTGGCGAGCAAAGGTTCGGCTTCGGCCACCTCGCCATCGATCAGCAACAGGCTCTCGAAGGCCTGCGCCGCCTGCTCTGAACCCGGCGCCAGCTCATGCCAGAGCCTGCCCGCTTCCAGTGCGGTCGGCGAGCGTGCGGCCACGCCCAGTTCGGTAGCGCGGTGCGCGAAGCGCGGATCCCTGGTCTCGCGCGCCAGGCCCAGGTAGGTGAGAGCGGCGCTGGCGATGTCGCCGCGCTGCACCGCGATCTCCGAGGCGAGCACCCGGAACAGCAGTTGCGGGGTCAGTTCGATTTCGGGCAGCATTTCCACCGGATCGGAAGCGCGGGCAGGCTGATGCGGATTGATCTGTACTGGCGCCTGAGCGATCATGACCGCCGGCTGTGACGCGCCGGCTGCCCAGGTGCCGGGGGAGGCCAGCGCCATCACGGCGATAACGACCCCTCGCAGCGCGCACAGGGTGGGGAATTCAGAGTTTTTCATGCGACGATGTTAGGTGTTATCCAAGACTGCTTCAAGGAAACCACGTTGCCAGAACTGCCCGAAGTCGAAGTCGTCCGCCGCGGTCTCGAATCGCGGATTGTCGGACAGCGCCTGCTCGACGTTATTGTGCGCGCACCGCGGTTGCGCTTCCCGCTGGCCGGCGATCTCGCGCGCAGCATGGCCGGCGCGCGACTTATTATGGTCAGCCGCCGCAGCAAGTACCTGCTGCTCGATTTCGCCCGTCAGTCGGCAGCCGGCGACCAGTCGGGGACGCTGCTGGTGCACCTGGGCATGACCGGGACCCTGCGCTTCGAAACTGATGTGCCAGCGCCGGGACGTCACGACCACGTCGACCTGAACTTCGAACAGGGGACGCTGCGTTATCGCGATCCGCGCCGCTTCGGGGCGATGCTTTGGCACCCTGCACGGGAGGGACCGATCGCCACCCATCCACTCTTTGCCAAGCTCGGTGTCGAGCCGCTGTCGGCGTCGTTCGACGGTGCCGCGCTGTACGCTGCGACGCGCGGCCGCAAAGTTGCGATCAAGCAGTTTCTGCTGGCCGGCACCGGAGTCGTCGGGGTTGGCAATATCTACGCCAGCGAGAGCCTGTTCCGGTCCGGGATCCGGCCGACCGTGGCCGCCGGCCGCCTGAGCCTCGCGCGTTGCAGCCGGCTGGCGGAGGCCATCCGCGCCACCCTCAACGAGTCGATCGCCCACGGCGGCACGACGTTGCGCGACTTCTTCGGCAGCGACGGCCAGGGCGGATACTTCCAGAACGAGTGTCTGGTCTATGGGCGCGAGGGCGAGCCGTGCCGGAATTGCGGTGCCCCGATCAGGATGGTCCGTCAGCAGCAGCGCGCCACCTTCTACTGCTCGAGCTGCCAGCATTGATGTCCTGACGACCGCCTGGCGCCTCTGATCGTCCGGACGGCGGCTGGCGGCGCCGGAGTTGGCAAGTCAGGCTGCTCAGGCCCGAAACCCTGTGCTAGAGTCGGTCGACACCATCCGGACAGATACTGGCCATGGCGGTTTTAGACGAACGGATCGCGAGTTATGGCGACTGGCGTCGCGACCTGGTCGCGGCTCTGCGCCGCTATGCCGAGCGGGTTGCCGATTTCGAGCCCGGGGAGTCCGCCGTGCGCACCAAGGTTGGCGAGCTGATCGAGCGGCTCGCCGCTGAGCGGGTATCGATCGCGCTGGTAGCAGAATTTTCGCGCGGCAAGTCGGAGCTGATCAACGCGCTGTTCTTTCCCGACAGCAAGGAGCGGATCGTTCCGTCCAGCGCCGGTCGCACTACGATGTGCCCGACCGAAATCGGCTATGAATCAACGCGACCCGGTTCGATCAGGCTGCTGCCAATCGAGACCCGCGCTCGGGTCGAGTCGCTGCGCGAGTTGCGCGACTTCCCGGAAATATGGGAGGAATTTGCCATTCCCGACGGCGATTCCGAGACCTTGCGGGCGGCCTTTGCGATGGTTCAGCAGACCCGCCTGCTCGGTCGCCAGGATGCAGCGGCGCTCGGGTTCGGTGGGGACGACGAGGAGGAGGATTTCGTCGAGATCCCGCGCTGGCGCCACGCGAGCGTCAATTTCAACCACCCGGTGCTGGCCCAGGGCCTGGTCCTGATTGACACCCCGGGACTGAACGCCATCGGCGCGGAACCGGAACTGACCCTGAGGCTGATTCCGGAATCGGATGCGGTGGTATTCGTGCTCGCCGCCGACACCGGGGTCACGGCTTCCGACCTCGAGGTCTGGCGTCGTTACATCAACGTCCACCACGGGCTGGGGCGCTTCGTGGTGCTCAACAAGATCGACGGCCTGTGGGATGAGCTGCGCACCCAGGGCGAGATTGACGCCGAGATTGCGCGCCAGGCTGATGCCGTGGCCGCCGTCCTCGGGATCGAGAGCGCGAGGGTCTTCCCGGTCTCCGCCCAGAAAGGGCTGGTCGCACGCATCCAGGGCGATGCCCAGCTGTTGGCGCGCAGCCGGATCAAGCTTCTGGAAGCGGCGCTTGCTTCAGAGTTGGTTGGTCGCCAGCAGGAGATCATCGCCAACAAGATCCTGCGCGAGTTCGACGCCGTGGTTGCGGCTCAGCGCACGGTGTTGGCGGCGCGCCGCCGCGGCGCCATCGAGCAGGCCGCCGAACTGGAGGGCCTGCGCGGCCGCAACATCGGGCGGGTGCCGTACATGCAGTCACGGATCCAGGCCGAGCGCAGCGAGTTCGAGCGCAGTCTGCGCCGGCTTCACGGCGTGCGCGCGGTGTGCTCGAAGCACGCCCGCGCAGCTCTCGAGAGGCTGGGCTCCAGGCGTTTCCAGGGCGCTGCCCAGGAAGCACGCAACGAGGTCGGCGCAAGCCACTTTCTGCCCGGGCTGCGGGCGGCGTCGCTAAAGCTCTTCGCGCAGTTGCGCGATGACCTCGCCACGGCTGATGGCATTGCAACCGAGATCGGCACGCTGATGGGCGCCATTTATAGGGACTTCAGCCAGGACCATGGCATCGCGCTGGGCCTGCCGGCGCTGATGTCGTTGCGTCGCCATCGCGGCGAGCTCGACCGGATCGAGAAGGTCCACCTGCGCCACCTCGGCGCACTCTGGTTGGTGAGCTTCGGCCGCCGGGAACTGATGCAGCGTTCTTTCGAGACCGTGCTCAACCAGGTCGAGGATGTCCGGCGCAGTGCCGGCCGCGAATTCCAGTCCTGGCTGCGTGCTGTGCTCGGGCCGCTCGAGGCTCACGTCCGCGAACACCAGTCACAACTGCGACGTCGCCTCGAATCCATCGACCGCGTCGTCGAGGCGGTCGACAGCCTGGAGGAGCGGATTGCCGAAATCGTCCAGCTGCGTCTTGCGGTCGAGCAGAAGCTCGAATTCGCCGATCAGCTCGCGGCGCCGGTGCGCCGACTGCTCAGGGAACTGGCCACGGCGGTTGAAGTCGAAACGGCGTGAACCGGCGCGGCCGGTTCAACTGGACTTGCCGGAGATGGCCGGCGCCCGGTGCCGGATCAGCACCTGTTCGCTGCGCGCGAAGCGCTTGGCCAGTTCTTCCACGCAATAGACTGAACGGTGTCGTCCGCCGGTGCAGCCGATCGCGATGCTCAGATAGCTGCGATTTTCTTCCAGGTAATGCGGCAACCACGTCACCAGGAATTCAGCGACGTCGTCGATGAACCGTGCGACCCGCGGGATCGCTGCGAAATATTCGATCACCGCCGGGTCACGCCCGTCACGCGCGCGCAGACTCGTCACGTAATGGGGATTGGGCAGGCAGCGAGCGTCGAAGATCAGATCGGCGTCGAGCGGTACCCCGTGCTTGTAGGGAAATGACTCGAACAGCACCACCAGCGGTGTGCGGGCCAACCCGGCGACATCCCTGATCCAGGTGCGCAGCGCGTTGGGGAGCAGGTCAGTGGTGTCGATTCCCACCCCATAGCCTTCGAGCACCGACATCAGCTCACGCTCGCACTCGATCGACTCGGTCAGGGTTGGAGTGGTGCCGTCGGGATTGAGTTGCAGCGACATCGGGTGACGGCGCCGGGTTTCGGAATAGCGTTGCACCAGGGTCTCGGTGCGCGCGTCGAGGAAGGCGAGGCGGACGTCGTGGCCCTTGGCGGTGAGGCGCTCGATCGCCGGGCCGAGTTCATTGAACGAATCGCCGCCGCGCGCGTCGATCGAGACGGCGACGCGGTCGTGGCCCCGGTCGGGCAGGGAATCGATGACTTCAAAGAGGAACGAGAGCGGCAGGTTGTCGATGCACAGGAAACCGTCGTCCTCGAGAGCCTTGGTGGCGATCGATTTTCCGGAACCGGAAATCCCGGTGATCAGAATGACGCGCATCTGGATTGGCTTGCCCCTGCCACTTGGCTAGATTCCTTCGTCTTCAATCATCTGGCGCTGGCGGGCGATGAATTCGCGGGTCGTATCCAGGCCGCGCAGCTGCAGGATGGTGCTGCGTACCGCTGCTTCGGTCAGCACGGCGAGGTTGCGCCCCGCAGCCACTGGCACCACCACCTTGCGGATCTGAACGCCCAGCACATCCTGGGTCAGGGCTTCGAGCGGCAAACGCTGATGCTCGCTTTCCATCGTGCTGCGCCGGATCAGGTCGATGATCAGCTTCAGCGGGGTCTTGCGGCGTACCGCGGTTTCGCCGAAGATCGCCCGGATATCGAGAAGGCCGAGTCCGCGCACTTCCAGCAGGTTCTGCAGCAGCGGCGGGCAGCGCCCTTCGATCGAGTTGGGCCCGACCCGACTGAGCTCGACCACGTCGTCGGCCACCAGTCCGTGGCCCCGGCTGATCAGCTCCAGGGCCAGCTCACTCTTGCCCAGGCCGGATTCACCGGATATCAGCACCCCCATCCCGAGCACATCGAGCATCACCCCGTGCATCGAGGTGTGGGCCGCGGAGCTCTTGCGGAGGTGCGCAAACAGCACGTCGATCACCCGCGCTGCGGTGGCGTGGGCGCCTATCACCGGCAGCTGGTGGCGCCGCGCCTCGACCAGGAACTGCTCGGGGGCGGTGAGGTCGTCGGCCAGAATGACGGCTGGCGGGGACGCGTCCATCAGGTCGCGCAGGATAGAGAATTGGCGCTGGTCGTCGACGCGCGCGAAGAACTGGAGTTCGGCCTCGCCGAGGACATGGATCCGCGCTGGGTGAATCAGGTTCAGGTAGCCGACCAGATCGGCGGGTTGGGCGGTCCCGACTCCTACGGGGCGTTCGGCGTGTTCCTCGTTGGCGATCCAGGTGAGGCCCAACGACTCGCGATGGGCCTGAAACAGGCCGGCAACGGTAACTCTGGGGTTGCCCGCGTGTGCCATCAGGGCTTCAGGCGGCTGGACGGTAGGGCGTCCATTCGGCCAGCGCACCGTGAATCTGCGTCGGATCCGATTGCTTCATCAGCGTTTCGCGGATGTCCCGATCCGAGAGCAGTTCGGCCAGTTCCGAGAGGATTTCGAGATGCTCTTCATTGGCGCTTTCCGGCACCAGCAGGAAGACCAGCAGACGCACCGGCTGGCCGTCCGGCGCGTCGAAGCCAACCGGTTCGGTGAGCCTGACTACGGCGCCAACCGCTTCGCGCAGGCCCTTGATGCGTCCGTGGGGGATCGCGACGCCTTCGCCCAGTCCGGTCGAGCCGAGCCGTTCGCGCGCGAACAGGGAGTCGAAGACCTTCCCGCGCTCGATGCCGTGATTGTTTTCAAAAAGCAGTCCAGCCTGCTCAAAGAGCCGCTTTTTGCTCGTGACGGACAGGTCGACCAGGATGTCGGCCGGTGTCAGGAGCTTAGAAATTCGATTCATCGCGTTTGTGGCGCTCTGCTTGCGGCCAAGCCGCCGAAGCGGAATGGGCAGCACGGCGCCAAGCCAATCATTAAACTCGCATTATATCCAGCCTGCCTTGCCGCCGGCGGGCCGGACTATGTTGCATTGAAGCAATTACTCGGCCGGCCCACCACGGCGAACTCAGGAATTGAGCTCGCTCGACGGCTGGTTCTTGATCGAATCGTGTCCGTGGTCTTGGCGCTTGTCCTTGTGTTTGATGACCAGGCGGTCGAGCTTGTCGACCAAGGTGTCGATCGCCGCGTACATGTCGGCGTTGCTGGACTCGGCAAAGAGATCCTTGCCGCGGACATGCAAGTTGATTTCCGCCTTGTGGATAAGTTTGTCGACCGACATCACGACGCTGACGTCGATTACCTGGTCAAAGTGCCGGATGATGCGCTCGAGCTTGCCTGCGACGTAGCTGCGCAGCGCCGGGGTAACGTCGAGATGATGGCCGCTGATCGATAGATTCATGCGCTTCCTCCTGTGTTGTAGTGTCGCCCGCTCTCACGGATCTCGCCGTAGGTCGGGCTATTGCCGTTGTGCGGCAACCGGTTCAGAGAACCTTTCGCTGGGCAACGGGTGGAATCAAAAGGGCCTCGCGGTACTTGGCCACGGTGCGTCGCGCCACGATAAATCCTTGCTCCCCCAGGAGGTCGGCGATCTGGCCGTCCGCCAGTGGCCTGGCGGGGTTTTCGGCGGCGATCAGTTCCTGGATCAGTGCCCGGATCGCTGTGCTGGAGGCGGTTCCGCCACTTTCCGTGCCGATGTGGCTGCCGAAGAAATACTTGAGCTCGAAGGTGCCCTGCGGGGTGAGCATGTACTTGTGGGTCGTCACCCGCGACACGGTCGATTCGTGCAATTCGAGGATTTCCGCGATCTCGCGCAGCACCATCGGCTTCATCGCTATCGCGCCATGCGTGAAGAACGCGTTCTGGCGTTCGACTATCGCCTCGCCGACGCGCAGGATGGTCTCGAATCGCTGGTGGACGTTCTTGATTAGCCACCGTGCCTCCTGCAACTGCCCCGACATCGCGCTCTGGGTACCGCGATGCTGCTTCAAAATTTGAGCATACACTTCATTGATGCGTAATTTCGGGATGACCTCGTCGTTGAGAGTGACAGTCCAGCCGGATCGTCCCCGGTGCACGATCAGGTCGGGCACGATGTACACCGGACGCTCCGCGGCATAGGCCGATCCCGGCCGAGGCGAGAGCGTGCGAATGAAGTTTTGGGCCGCGCGCAGCGTCTCTTCGTCGCAATGCAGCACCCGGGACAGCTTGCTGAAGTTGCCGGCGGCCAGTTCCGGCAGGTGGCGCGCGACGATGTCGCGGGCGACCCCCAGGTACTCGGGTTGGGCAAGAACGCGGGGGGCATCGGCGTTGGCGTGCAGCCGGTCGTCTTCGGCCTCGCGCGCCCGGGCGTCGATTTGCAGCAGCAGCGATTCCCGCAGGTCGCGGGCGCCGACGCCGGGCGGGTCGAAACTCTGCAGCAGCCGCAATGCGGCGTGCAACTCTTCGGGCCCGACCGCGAGTTCCGGCGGCAGTATCTCCAGCAGCTCCTCGAGGTCGCCATCGAGGAGACCGTCGCCGTCGAGCGAGTCGATCAGGCACTCGGTGAGCGCCCGGTTACGCGGGCTGGCATTGGTTGTGGCGAGCTGAGCGAGCAGGTGTTCGCGCAGGCTCTCGTCGAGGCCGCCGAGTTCGGGGCGCTCGTCGGAGTCGCTGGCCTCGCCGCTGCCGCTGCCCGAGCCCGAGCTCCAGTCCGAGAGCCGGTCGCCGCCGCCCTCCTCGCCGCCCTGAGGTGCCTCGTCTCCGGAGCTGTCGCCGTAAGTCTCTTCGGTGCCGCTGTCGGTGTTGCCCTCGACCTCGCCAGCGCCTTCGGCCCCGTCCTTGGCAGCGGTTTCGCCACCCGGCACGAATTCGCCCGGCTCCGCGCCCCGGGCGTCGAGACCGCCGCCGGCGTCGATCCGCACGCTGCCGTCGAAGGGGTCGTCAAGGCGTTCAAGCAGCGGGTTGTCAGCGAGCATCCCTTCGAGTTCGTGGCTCAGCTCGAGAGTGGACATCTGCAGCAGGCGAATCGATTGCTGAAGCTGCGGCGTCAGCGTCAGCTGCTGCCCGAGTCTTAGCTGGAGTGACGGCTTCATGCACCTTGCCTTCGACGCACGAACGGCCGGCGAGCGCGCAGATTGCCCGGTCGACTACATCGAGAAGTGTTCGCCCAGATAGTAACGGCGTACATCATCATTCTTTACGACTTCCTCCGGTGCGCCTGAAGCAAGAACAGTACCAGAACGGATGATATACGCGCGATCGCAGATTCCGAGAGTCTCGCGCACGTTGTGATCGGTGATCAGGACGCCGATACGTCGGCTCTTCAGGAACTTGACGATGCGCTGGATCTCGATCACCGCGATCGGGTCGACCCCGGCAAACGGTTCGTCGAGCAGGATGAAGCGGGGTGAATTGGCCAGTGCCCGCGCGATTTCGACCCGGCGGCGCTCGCCCCCCGAGAGCGAGAGCGCGGGACTCGAGCGCAGGTGCTCGATCTGGAGCTCTTCGAGCAAGCCGTCGAGCCTTTCATTGAGCACACTGCGGCTCAGGCGACTCCCCTGCTCGTCGAATTGCAGCTCGAGCACCGCGCGGATGTTCTCCTCGACGGTCAGCTTGCGGAATACCGATGGCTCCTGGGGGAGGTAGGACAGCCCCCTGCGGGCGCGGCGGTGGATTGGCAGGTGGCCGATCGGGTGCTCGTCGAGCTCGATCGTGCCGCCGTCGGAAGCCACCAGGCCGACGATCATGTAGAAGCAGGTGGTCTTGCCCGCGCCGTTCGGCCCGAGCAGGCCGACCACCTCGCCGCTGAAGACGTCGAGCGACACGTCCTGCACCACCTGTTGGCCGTGGTAGGCCTTCATCAGGTTGCGGATTCCGAGGTGACTCGGAAGTTCTCCCTCGAGAGGAGCCTGCGAACTCGTCTCCGGCATCAACGCGACTCGGCTGGCTGCGGTTTCGAGAGCGAGCCCGCAGGCTTGAGCTCGAGCGGCGCGCTCGCCGGTGCGCTCGGCTGTGCGCCTGGCCGGGCCGTCGCCGGCTTGGGCTGGATCACGATCCGGACCCGTCCGCCAGGATTGACGCCACTGGGCACCTTGGCCCCGGAGCCGTCGACGGTATACGAATCGTTCTTGCCGTCGTAGACGATCAACTGACCGTAGACCTCCTCGGTGACGCGGCCCTGGGTAAGCTTGCGCAAGACCGCGCCGGTGCGCACCTGGACCACTTCGCTCCTGGCGTCATAGTCGACTTCCTGACCTGAGCCCTCGATGAACTCCTCGAGGCCTTCGCGTTTCTGGCGGAAGGTCGCCGGGTTGCCGGAGGTCATGCCCCGCTGGTTCCCGGTCGCATCCTGGTGCAGGACCATGGCGTTGCCGCGAATCGTGATCGTGCCCTTGGTGGCGATGACGTTGCCGGTGAAGGTCGCAACCTGCTTGGACTCGTCGTATGACAGCCGGTCGGACTCGATCTGCAGCGGCTTGTCGCGATCGGCACGCTCGGCGAACGCCGGCATCCCGGCCGAGACCGCAATCAGTGCGGTAGCGGCGAATATGCGCAGGATGTAGGGTGCGGGCATGGGGGGCGCGGGCATGGGCTTAGCTCGGGGGTTGAGCGGGCTGCCAGGAGCCGCGCACTCTTGATTCGAGCCGGAGGTGGCGCGTTGCATTATCGAATTCCATCCCAACGCCCGTCAAGCTGGTGGTGCCATGCTTGATCTCGACGCGATGGCTGGTGTGGGCGATCTCCGACTTGGTCGAGAGCACGAGCGCCTCGGTCTTGACCACCAGGTCGGGGTCGGCTCCGCCGCCGTGGCGCACCAGCACCACCCCGTCACTCAGCTCGGTCTCGTCGCCCCGGGCGTCGGTACTGCCGGTTCTCGCCCGCAGTTCGACCTGCGCTCGGGTGCTGTCCAGGCTCACCATCCGGGGCTGGGTGAATTCGCTGCGCCCGTCGTCGGGGTAATGAACCATGCGTTCGGCCGACAGGCGGAAGGCTGGCTCGCCGCGTTCATTGACCTTGGTAAGAACGAGTCCGTCGACAAAGTAGTCGGGTTCATGGGTGATCCTGCGCGTGCCCGACAGAGCGCCTCGGTCGGTGGCGAATTCGGCCAGGAAATAACTCCCGCCAGCGAGGATCAGCAGCAGTACTATCGACACCGCCGCGGCCAGCCGGTCCTCGGTGCGGCCCTTCATGGCGATCGGCTCCCCGGCGCCGGTGGCGCTCCGAAACTGAGCAACAGCTCGTCCCATTGGCCCTTGGCGCGGAGCACGAATTCGGCCAGTTCGCGCACCGCTCCCGCGCCTGGCGCCAGGGTCGAGACCCAGTGTGCCCGGGCCCGGATCTCGGCCGGTGCCCCGGCGACGGTTGCGCGAAAGCCCGCCTGGGTCATGGCCGCGAGGTCCGGCCAGTCGTCGCCGACGAAGCCGCAGTGGGCCATCGGCACGCCAAAACGCTCTCCCAGCTCGCGCATGGTTGCGGCCTTGTCGCGGGCGCCCTGGATCACCGCATCGAAACCGAGCTCGGCAGCGCGCAGCGCGACGATGGCCGACTCGCGCGCGGTGACGATCGCGATCCTGATTCCGGCCCGCCGCAGCAGGTTCAGCCCGAAGCCATCGCGCACCGAGAACGCCTTCATCGCCTCGCCGGTCGGTCCGATGTAGATCCGGCCATCGGTCAGGGTGCCGTCGACGTCGAAACCGAGCAGGCCGAGCGTTGCGGCGCGGCGTTCGGCCTCAGCCAGGTTGGGCGTCGTGGTCGTGCTCATCAGACGACCTTGGCGCTCAACAGATCGTGGATGTGCAGTGCGCCGACCAGTTTGCCCTGGCCGTCGACCACCAGCAGCTGGCTCACCAGCCGCTCCTCCATCCGGCGCACGGCCTCCGCCGCCAGGGCATCGGCTTCGATGGTCACCGGATGGCGACTCATCACCGCGCCGACCGTCGCGGTGCGGGGGTCGTCGCCGTGCTCGAGGAAGCGGCGCAGGTCACCGTCGGTGAAGATGCCCGCCAGCTGCCCGGCGTCGTCGAGCACCGCCGTCATGCCCATGCGCTTGCGGGTGATCTCCAGCACCGCCTCGACCAGCCGCGCATCCGACGCCACCACCGGGAGGTTGGCGCCGCTGCGCATGACGTCGCTGACATGGGTGAGCAGGGCGCGTCCCAGCGCACCTCCGGGATGCGACAGCGCGAAGTCGTCGGGTCCGAAGCCGCGCGCCTCGAGCAATGCCACGGCAAGAGCGTCGCCGAGCGCCAGCATCGCCGTCGTGCTGGCGGTCGGGGCAAGGTTCAGCGGGCAGGCCTCGCGATCGACTGCCGCGTTGAGGTGGACATCGGCCAGCCGGGCCAGTTCGGAGCCTGGATTGCCGGTGACCGCCACCAGCCGCGCTCCCGAGCGCTTGATCAGCGGCACTATGTTGACCAACTCGGCGGTAGCGCCGGAATTGGACAGGGCGATCACGACGTCTTTGCTGGTAACCATGCCGAGGTCGCCGTGACTCGCTTCGCCGGCATGGACGAAGAAAGCCGGGGTGCCGGTCGAGGCCAGCGTTGCCGCGATCTTGCGGGCGATGTGGCCGGATTTGCCGATCCCGCTGACCACAACCCGGCCGGTACAGCCCAGAATAAGCCGGCAGGCGTCGGCAAATGACGAGTCGATCCGGCTGGCTAGTGCCGCCACGGCATCGGATTCGATGCGCAGCACCGTGACCGCACGCGAGAGCAGAGCTTCAATATCCACATCTGTAATGATTTTGTTCACGGCGTCGAGTATATATACGCAAGGTCAATCTTCCACGCCAATCATGCTATCAGCACTGGAGCTCACACTGATTCTTCTGAGCGCCGCGGTCGTCGCCGTGGTCGCCTTGCGAGCGCTTGGGCTGCCGCCCCTGGTGGCGTACCTGGCCGTCGGGGTGCTGCTCGGCCCCCACGCTGCTGACCTGGCGGCCAACACCAAAGCGGTGCGCGCACTGGCCGAGATCGGGGTGGTCTTCCTGATGTTCTCGCTCGGGCTGGAGTTCAGCCTGCCCAAGCTGCTGACCTTGCGCCGGCACGTGTTCGGGCTGGGCGCGGCCCAAGTCGGGTCGACGCTGGTGCTGACGGTCATCGCGCTGCTGGTGTTGCCGGCGGCCGCCGGGAACTGGCTGTTTCCGGGCGGGATCGACTGGCGCGGTGCGGTGGCGCTGGGTGGCGCGGTGGCGATGTCCTCGACCGCGCTGGTGATCAAGTTGCTCGTTGAGCGGCGCGAACTGGAGACCGAGCACGGCAAGCGGGTGTTCAGCGTGCTGTTGTTCCAGGATCTGGCGGTGATCCCGCTGCTGATCCTGATCCCGGCCTTGGCCGGGGGTGACGACTGGTGGTACGGGATGCTGCTGGCAGTGGTCAAGGCCACGATCCTGCTGGTGCTGCTGCTGCGTTTCGGCCCTCCGTTGATGCGCCGCTGGTTCCGCATGGTGGCGCGGCAGCGGTCCCACGAACTGTTCACCCTCAACGTGTTGCTGGCGACGCTGTTCTTCGCCTGGCTGACCAAGAAGGTCGGGTTGTCGATGGAACTGGGGGCCTTCGTGGCTGGGATGCTGATCGCCGAGACCGAGTTCCGTTACCAGGTCGAGGAGGACATCAAGCCCTACCGCGATGTGCTTCTGGGGCTGTTCTTCATCACGATCGGCATGCAGTTGAACTTGCGGGTGGTGCTGCAATCCTGGGAACAGGTGCTGCTGCTGATGACCCTGCCGGTGATCGCCAAGTTCTTCCTGGTGGCTGGCCTGGCGCGCGGCTTCGGCGGCACACCGGGGGTGGCGGTGCGCACCGGCATCTGGCTGGCGCAGGCCGGCGAGTTTGGTTTCGTGCTGATCGCGCAGGCGCTCGGCGCCACGCTGCTGGGCAGCGAGGCGGTCCAGCCGGCGCTGGCCGCGATGCTGCTGTCACTGATGGTCAGCCCGCTGTTGATCGCCCAGGCCAACCGCATTGCGTTGCGAACCACCGCCCAGGAGTGGCTTCAACGCTCACTGCAGATTCAGAAGATCGCGACCGCCAGCCTGGCCCGCAGCAAGCACGTGTTGATCGCCGGCTACGGGCGTTCGGGGCAGGGCCTGGCCCATGTGCTCGAGGCCGAGAAGGTTCCCTATGTCGCGCTGGACCTCGATTACGACCGGGTGCGCGAGGCCGCCGCTGCGGGGGAATCGGTGGTCTACGCCGACGCAACTCGGCGCGATGCCCTGGTGGCCGCCGGGGTGCACCGGGCGCGCGCCCTGGTCATCACCTTTGGCGAGGGGCCTGATTCCCTCAAGCTCCTGGCGGTGGTGGGCGACCTGGCGCCGCATTTGCCGGTGCTGGTCCGCGCTGCCAGCGAGAGTGACATCGTACTCTTGCGCGCGGCCGGGGCCACCGAGGTGGTACCGGAGATTGCAGAGGGCAGCCTGATGCTGGCCTCGCACGCCCTGGCTCTGGCGGGGATCCCGGCCGGCAGGGTGATGCAGCGGCTGAGCACGGTGCGCCACGAACGCTACGCGATCCTGCGGGGCTTCTTTCACGGCGCCGACGACCACGAGCACGAATCGATTGAAAAGGAGCATCTGCACCTCCACGCCGTTGGCCTGATGGCCGACAGCGCCGCGATCGGGCGCGCGCTCGGCGAGATCAAGCTCAATGGCGCCCTGATCACCGCAGTAGTGGGAGCCCGGGGCCGGCTGCTCACGCCACCGCCGGAACTGGTGCTCGAGGTCGGTGATACCGTCGTACTCTCGGGCACGGTCGACCAGATCGGCGCCGCCGAGGCCAGGCTGCTGGGCGGCGGTTAGACCGGGAGAGGCAAAGGGAAAGGGTGCTGCTATATACCCACGAGGGTATGCGGGCAATCTCGGTTTGGCACGGATACAATCGACACCTCATGCAAGATTACGGCATCATCGCCACCGCGAATGACCCCGGAGTGGACGAAGGCGACTTCCTGTTCCTGGACAAGGTTCGTTTTGGGTATGGCGAACGGATCATTCTCCACGACGTTTCCGCACGGTTCCGGCGGGGCTCGGTCACGGCCTTGATGGGGGGGTCCGGTTGTGGCAAGACGACGCTGTTGCGCCTCATCGGTGGACAACTGCTGCCGGCGAGCGGCCGCGTGGTGTTCGACGGCCACGACATTCCCCTGCTCGGACGCGACGAGCTCTATGCGCTGCGCCGGCGCATGGGCATGCTGTTCCAGTTCGGCGCGCTGTTCACCGACCTGAGCATTTTCGAGAACGTCGCCTTTCCGCTGCGCGAACACACCTCGTTGCCCGAGGAGCTGATTCGGGACCTGGTGTTGCTCAAGCTCGAGGCGGTCGGGCTGCGGGGTGCCGCGCACCTGATGCCGGCTGAAATATCGGGGGGAATGGCACGGCGGGTGGCGCTGGCCAGGGCCATAGTGCTCGATCCGCCGCTGCTGCTTTACGACGAGCCGTTCGCCGGGCTCGATCCGATCTCGCTGGGAACGATTGCGCAACTGATCCGGCGGCTCAACGATGCGCTCGGGGCGACCACCGTGCTGGTCAGCCACGACGTTGCCGAGTCCTTCGAGATCGCCGACTACGTCTACATGCTCGGTGACGGCGAGGTTCTGGGTCATGGCACCCCGGAACAACTCTGGGCTTCGGAAGATCAGCGTGTGCTCCAGTTCCTGCATGGCCGCCGGGACGGTCCGGTGGCATTCCACTATCCGGCGCCGCAACTGGCCAGTGACCTGGGGCTGCGCTGATGGTTGCCAAGCGACTCGAAAGCATGGGCGCGGCGGCGCGGGAAATCCTGACGACCGCCGGACTGGCGGCGCGCTTCTTCGTGCGACTGTGCGTGCTCGCGGTTGGCGCGCTGCGCCGTCCCCGGCTGATAATTGACCAGATCCATTTCGTCGCCAACTACTCGCTGCCGATCATTTTGGTCTCCGGTCTGTTCGTCGGCTTCGTGCTTGGATTGCAGGGCTACTACACGCTGCAGCGCTACGGTTCAGAGCAGGCCCTGGGACTGCTGGTGGCATTGTCGCTGGTGCGCGAACTCGGACCGGTCGTGGCCGCACTGCTCTTTGCCGGGCGCGCCGGAACTTCGCTGACCGCCGAGATCGGGCTGATGAAGTCGGGCGAACAGCTCGACGCGATGGAAATGATGGCCGTCGATCCCCTGGCCCGGGTGTTGGCGCCGCGCTTCGTTGCGGTGCTGGTTGCTATGCCACTGTTGGCAGCGTTGTTTTCGGCGGTCGGCGTGCTTGGCGGTTACCTTGTCGGAGTGCAGCTCATTGGAGTGGACTCCGGCGCGTTCTGGTCGCAGATGCAAAATGGCGTGGAAGTCTTCTCCGACGTCGGCAACGGCGTCATCAAGAGCGTCGTGTTCGGATTCATCTGCGGCTTCACGGCGCTGTTTGTGGGCTATGAGGCCAAGCCAACTCCTGAGGGAGTCGCGCGGGCGACTACGACGACCGTGGTGGCGTCGTCACTGGCGGTGCTGGGGTTCGACTTCCTGCTCACCGCGATGATGTTCGGCACCTGAGCCGGAAAGGATTCACAAGATCATGAATCGAAAGACGACCGATACATTGGTGGGTTTGTTCGTAGTGCTTGGCTTCGCGGCGCTGCTCTTCCTGGCACTCAAGGCCGGCAACCTCGCCAGCTTCACGTTCACCAAGGGCTACGAGGTCCAGGCGCTGTTCGATAACATTGGCGGCCTCAAGGTGCGGGCGCCGGTAAAGAGTGCCGGGGTGGTGGTCGGGCGGGTGAGCGCGATCAATTTCGACGACAAGCGCTTCCGGGCCAGCGTCACCATAGAGCTTGACCCGCGCTATTCGTTTCCCAAGGATTCGTCGGCCAAGATCCTCACCTCGGGCCTGCTGGGCGAGCAGTACATCGGGCTGGAAGCCGGCGGTGACGTTGCCAGCCTCAAGGCAGGCGATCGCATCACCATGACCCAGTCGGCGATCGTGCTGGAGAACCTGATTGGCCAGTTCCTCTATGGGAAGGCAGCGGAAGGAGGCTCCAATTGAATTCCAGGGGCCGTTCCGGGTGGCGTTCAATCTCGGCGGTAATGGTCTTGGTCGTGGCAGCGCTCGCCGCCGGCGGCTGCGCCACCACGCGCGCCCCCTCGGACAGCGGCGGGGTGTTCAGTGCGCTCGGGCAGGTTGACCCGCTCGAGCCCTATAACCGGGCGATGTTCGGTTTCAACGATGCGCTCGACAAGGCCGTGCTCAAGCCGGTTGCCATCGCCTACCAGAAGGTCGTTCCCGAGACCGGGCGGGTTATGATCGGCAATGTCTTTGCCAACATCGGTGACGTCTGGGTGTCGCTCAACAACCTGCTCCAGGGCCGGTTCCGCGACGGCGCCTCCGATCTCGGGAGGGTCGCGCTCAACAGTACCGTGGGCATATTCGGGCTGTTCGACGTCGCCACCGACTTGGGGCTGGAGAAGCACTACGAGGACCTCGGCCTGACGCTGGGCCGCTGGGGCGCTCTGCCAGGGCCCTATGTCGTGCTGCCGTTGTTCGGCCCGTCCACCTTGCGTGACGGCATCGGTTTTGCCGTGCAATACCAGACCGATCCGCTTCAGACCATCGACAGCACCGGTCAGCGCAACAATCTTACGGCGCTGCGCCTGATCGACGCCCGCGAAGGTCTTCTTGCCACCGAGAAGATGCTCGACGCTGCCGCGCTTGATCGCTACCTGTTCGTGCGCGACAGCTATCTGCAGCGCCGCCGCTACCTCGTTTACGAGGGCAATTCGCCCTACGGGGAATAGGCCGCCAGCGAGTGGCGGTGTCATCGGATTCGCCGGCCACGGCGTTGATTCGATGGTGGCAATGAATTCAACAATGGAATCAAGACCTGCAATGATGAACTTCTTCAAGAATTCCCGGCTGGCGGCACTGTGCCTGGCGCTGGGTGGTGCACTGCTGATCGCGGCACCGCTGCGCGCGGCGCAGGCCGAAGCGCCCGACGAGCTGATCCGCAAGTTGAGCGTCGACGTGATCGACAGGATCAAGGCGGACAAGGACATCCAGGCCGGCAGCCCCAAGAAGGTCTCGGAATTCGTCGATACCACGATCATGCCGAGCGTCAATTTCGAGCGCATGACCGCGCTGGCGGTCGGGCGCGGCTGGCGCGAAGCCACCCCCGAGCAGCAGCGACGCCTGATCGTCGAATTTCGCATCCTGCTGCTGCGCACCTATTCCGGGGCGCTGGGCCAGGTCACCGACCAGACCGTGCGCCTGAAGCCATTGCGGGCAGATCCGGCCGACGAGGAGGTGATCGTGCGCAGCGAACTGGTCAGCCGGCGCGGGCCCCCGATCCAGCTCGATTACCGGATGCAGAAGGTCGGTACTGCCTGGAGGATCTACGATGTCAACGTGCTCGGGGTGTGGCTGGTCGAGACCTACCGGAACCAGTTCTCGCAGGAACTCAATAACGGTGGCGTCGACGGCTTGCTCAAGAGCCTGAGCGAAAAGAACAAGCAGTACGCCCAAGGCTAGCGACTGGAGGCACCGGATTGCGATGACGAACACGCTCGGTGATGCAGGGCAGGCGCGCTTCGCGGCGGCGCCTGAGCGGCTGACTTTTGCCGAGGCCGGAAGTTTTCTTGCCGCCTATCGCGCCGGATTGGCGGGCGGTGAGGGCTCGGTCGATCTGGGCGGCCTGACGGCGTTCGATTCGGCCGGGGTCGGGGCCCTGGTGGCTGCAGCCCGCAGCGCGGCGGCCTGTTCCCCGCCGTTGACAGCGCGGTTTGTCAATCCCCCGGCGCAGTTGCGCGCGCTCGCCGACCTCTACGGAGTGGCTGAACTGATTTTCGCTCCGGCCTGAGCCGACCCGCCCGAGCACCACAGCCCCAGTCCATGTCCATGGCCCTTGACCTGGTCGCGCTCAGCAAGAATTACGGCGAGGTGCGCGCCCTCGATGACATCACTCTGCAGGTTCGCGAGGGCGAGTTCTTTGGCCTGCTCGGCCCCAACGGCGCCGGCAAGACGACCCTGATCTCGATCATCTCGGGCCTGGCGCGGGCGAGTTCCGGGCAGGCGCGGGTGATGGGCTTCGATGTCGTGCGCGATTATCGCCAGGCGCGCCGCGCGCTGGGGGTGGTCCCGCAGGAGCTCGTCTTCGACCCGTTCTTCACCGTGCGCGAAACGCTGCGCCTGACCTCGGGCTACTACGGCCTGGCCCACAACGACGCCTGGATCGACGAAATTCTCGCCAACCTCGACCTGAGCGCGAAAGCCGACACCAATATGCGCAGCCTCTCCGGCGGCATGAAACGCCGGGTGCTGGTGGCGCAGGCCCTCGTGCACCGCCCGCCGGTGATCGTGCTCGACGAGCCCACCGCCGGGGTCGATGTCGAGTTGCGCCAGGCGCTTTGGCGCTTCGTGCGCCGGCTCAACCGCGAGGGGCACACGATCGTGCTCACCACCCACTACCTCGAGGAAGCGCAGGAGCTGTGCGAGCGCGTGGCCATGCTCCAGAACGGCGCCATGGTGGCACTCGAGCCCACCGCCGACCTGATCAAGCGCTTCTCCGGTGGCATGCTGGTGCTGCGCCTGGGCGGTGCGCCATTGCCGCCGCGGTTGGCCGCGCTGCGGGTCGAGTATCCGCTGCCTGACCGGGTGGCGCTGCCGCTGGCGCGCTACGATGATCTCGAGCCGACGCTCGCCGAGCTGCGCCTGGCAGGGTGCCTGATCGAGGAACTCGAGGTGCTGCACACCGACCTGGAGGACGTGTTCGTGCGCATCATGCGGGGTGAGCGATGAGCCGCGGCTTCATCACGCTGTTCTACAAGGAGTTGCTGCGCTTCCTCAAGGTTGGGGTCCAGACCATCGCCGCGCCGATCCTCACCTCTGCGCTCTACCTGCTGATCTTCGGACACGTGCTAACCGACCGCGTGACCGTGTTCGAGGGGGTGCGCTATACCTCGTTCCTGATCCCCGGACTGGTGATGATGGCGGTGCTGCAGAACGCGTTCGCCAACAGCTCGTCATCGATGATCCAGAGCAAGATCACCGGGAATATCGTCTTCGTGCTGCTGCCGCCACTGTCACATTTCGAGATCTTCGCGGCTTACGTGCTGGCCGCCATGGTGCGGGGAATTGCGGTTGGCTCGGGGGTGTTCATCTTCACCTCCTGGTTCGCCGATCTCAGTTTCGCGGCGCCCGCGTGGATAGTGGTGTTCGCGGTTCTCGGCAGCGCCATTCTCGGTACAATGGGCTTGATGGTCGGGATCTGGTCAGAGAAGTTTGACCAGATCGCCGCTTTCCAGAATTTCATCATCATGCCGATGACTTTTCTGGCGGGCGTGTTCTATTCGGTGACGTCGTTGCCTGCCGTCTGGCAAAAGCTGTCCCACCTGAACCCGTTCTTTTACATGGTCGACGGTTTCCGTTACGGGTTCTTCGGCGTTTCCGACGTTTCGCCCTGGACCAGTCTGATCGTGGTGTGCGTGGCGCTGGCGGTGACCGGAATGCTCGCGCTGCGCCTGCTCATCAGCGGTTACCGGCTACGCAACTGAAGGAAGGTTTGCCGCAATGCTCAGTTCTGAAGAAGTGCGCAAGTTCATAGCCGAGGCCCTGCCCTGCGAACACCTTGATGTCCGGGGTGACGATGGCCAGCATTTCGAGGCGACCATCGTGAGCGTGCTATTCGAGGGCAAGCGGCCGGTCGGCAGACACCAGCTGGTCTATGCCGCCCTTGGTGAGCGGATGGGCGCTCAGATCCACGCGCTTTCGATGAAAACGCTTACGCCGGCCGAATTCGCGCAGCACCAATCCTGAATCTGGCTGCCGCGCAGCGCGCGGCACAATCGAACTGAAGTCATGGACAAGCTGAGAATCAAAGGTGGTGGACCGCTGCGCGGCGAGGTCACGGTCTCGGGCGCCAAGAACGCGGCCTTGCCGATCCTGTGCGCGGCGTTGCTGGGCTCGGGCCAACTGGAGCTCGACAACGTTCCGCGACTGCACGATGTCGCGACCATGATCCGGCTGCTCGAGCAGCTCGGGGTCAGGGTCGTGCGGGCCGGGGACCGGGTGACGCTCGACGCGGGGGCGATCTCATCGCACGAGGCGCCCTATGAGTTGGTCAAGACGATGCGGGCGTCGATCCTGGTGCTCGGGCCATTGGTGGCGCGCTTCGGTGCGGCGCGGGTTTCGCTGCCGGGCGGCTGCGCCATCGGTCAGCGGCCGGTCGACCAGCACATCAAGGGCTTGCAGGCCATGGGCGCCGAGATTCACGTCGAACATGGCTACGTCGAGGCGCGTGCCAAGCGGCTGCGCGGAACCCATATCTTCACCGACATGGTGACCGTCACCGGCACCGAGAACCTGATGATGGCGGCGACCCTCGCGCAAGGGGAAACGGTCATCGAGAATGCCGCCCGCGAACCAGAGGTCGCGGATCTGGCTCGCGCGCTCACGGCGATGGGTGCGCTGATCGAGGGGGCAGGGACCGACCGGATCGTCATCCATGGGGTCGAGCGGCTCAGGGGGGCGAGCCACCGGGTGATGGCCGACCGCATCGAGGCGGGCACCTTCCTGTGCGCGGTGGCGGCTACCGGCGGCGAGGTGCTTCTGAGCGGTGCCCAGCCCGGGGCGATGGAGGCGACGCTGGGCAAGTTGCGCGAGGCCGGCGCCCGGATCGAACTCGGCACGGACTGGATCAGGATCGCGATGACCGGTCGGCCCCGCGCAGTCGATCTGCGCACCGCGCCGTACCCCGGGTTCGCAACCGACATGCAGGCCCAGTTCATGGCCGTCAACTGTATCGCCGAGGGGGTCGGCAAGATCACCGAGACGATTTTCGAGAACCGTTTCATGCACGCGCTGGAGTTGCAGCGCCTCGGCGCCGAGATCTCGATCGAGGGCAACACTGCAGTGGTCAAGGGGCTCCCGGAACTTTCGGGCGCGACGGTCATGGCGACCGACCTGAGGGCCTCGGCGGGGCTGGTGATCGCCGGCATGGTCGCGCAGGGCGAGACGGTGATCGAGCGCATCTACCATCTCGACCGCGGCTACGAGCGCATGGAAGAGAAGCTTGGAGCTCTGGGCGCGGCCATCGAGCGCGTCTCCTGAGCCGGGCGATTTCGGGAATTGCAAACGGGCATGCTGGCAAGGAATGAAATGATCACACTGGCTCTTTCCAAGGGAAGGATCTTCGATGAGACCGTGCCTCTGCTGGAGGCGATCGGCATTTCGATCGATCCCGCGGTGCTTGATTCGCGCAAGCTGATCCTGCCCACGGGCGATCCCAACCTGCGTCTGATCATCGTCCGCGCCAGCGATGTGCCGACCTATGTCCGCTACGGCGCCGCCGACATCGGGGTGGCCGGTAAGGATGTGCTGATCGAAAACGCTGACGACGGCCTGTACCAGCCGATCGACCTGGGCATCGGCCGCTGCCGGATCTGCGTGGCGGCGCGGCGCGGTTTCGATTACCAGGCCGCTATGCGGCGTGGCGCCCGGCTGCGCATCGCCACCAAGTACCTGCGCATGGCCAGCGAACACTTTGCCGCCAAGGGCATGCACGTCGACCTGATCAAGCTCTACGGCTCGATGGAGCTGGCGCCGCTGGTGGGCCTGGCCGACGCCATCGTCGACCTGGTGAGCACCGGCAACACGCTGCGGGCCAACGACCTGGTTGAAGTCGAGGAGGTCGGCGTTATTTCGTCGCGCCTGATCGTCAACCAGGCCGCTCTCAAGATCAAGGCGGCGCATCTCCAGCCCATGTTGGAGCGCTTTGCCGCGGCGGTGGCGACCAAGCCATGAGCGCCGCCCGGGTGATCAGTCGCCTCGACTCAGCGGCGCCAGACTTCGGGGCTCGCTTGCGCAGCCTGCTCGCCCGCGAGCCCGCGCAGGACGAGCGCATCGGGCAGACGGTCGCCGAGATAATCGCCGCCGTGCGCGAGCGCGGCGATGCGGCGCTGCTCGAATACACCCGGCGGTTTGACCGGGTCGAGGTGAGCGCTGCCGCCGACCTGGAAATTCCCGCCGCCGAGTTGCAGTGCGCCCTTGCCGGGTTGGCCCCGGAAGTCCGCCTGGCGCTGGAGGTCGCCGCCGCGCGGGTGCGCGCCTTCCATGAGCGCCAGCTGGCCGTATCGTGGTCCTATCAGGAAGCCGACGGCACCCGGCTGGGGCAACGAGTCACGCCGCTCGACCGGGTCGGGATCTACGTTCCGGGTGGCCGTGCCGCCTATCCCTCGTCGGTTCTGATGAACGCGGTTCCCGCCAAGGTTGCCGGGGTGGGCGAAATCGTCATGGTCGTGCCGACACCGGACGGGGTGCGCAATCAGGCAGTGCTCGCCGCCGCCGCGATCGCCGGGGTCGACCGGGTCTTTGCCGTGGGGGGCGCGCAAGCGGTGGCAGCGCTCGCCTATGGAACGGCGACCGTGCCAGGGGTCGACAAGATCGTGGGCCCGGGCAACGCCTACGTCGCCGAAGCCAAACGGCGCGTATTCGGCAAGGTCGGGATCGACATGATCGCCGGGCCGAGTGAAATCGTCGTAATCTGCGACGGCAACACCCCACCCGACTGGATTGCCATGGACATGTTCGCGCAGGCCGAACACGATGAACTGGCCCAGGCGATCCTGATTTCGCCCAGCCGCAGCTTCCTCGACGCGGTCGAGCAATCAATCGGCAGACTGCTTGCCACCATGCCGCGGCGCGATGTGATCGAGCGTTCGCTGGCCGATCGCGGCGCGCTCGTTGCGGTGATCGACCTCGCCGAGGCCTGTGCCATCGCCGATCAGATCGCGCCCGAGCATCTCGAGATCTCGGCGCAGGACGCGCCGCGCTGGGCGGAACAGATCCGCCACGCCGGCGCCATTTTCCTGGGCGAGTATTCCTCCGAGTCCCTGGGCGACTACTGCGCCGGCCCCAACCACGTGTTGCCGACCATGCGTACGGCGCGCTTCTCTTCGCCGCTGGGGGTCTACGATTTCCAGAAGCGCACCAGCATCCTCGAGGTGTCACGCGACGGTGCCCGGACGCTGGGGAAAATAGCCGCGAAGCTGGCCCGGGCCGAGGGGCTGGAGGCCCACGCCCGCAGCGCCGAAATGCGTCTCGAGGGCGACTGATCGATCGGGCCGGCGCGTGCCGCCGGCGAGGGAATGTGATGAGCGACAACAACAAGACCGGCCCGGCTGGGGTGATCCGCCCCGAAGTACTGGCGATGCGCGCCTATCAGGTCGCCGATTCCCGCGGCCTGGTGAAACTCGACGCGATGGAGAATCCCTATCGGCTGCCGCCGGAACTGCGTCAGGCATTGGGCGAGCGGCTCGCCGAGGTCGCCATCAACCGCTATCCGGTGCCCAGCTACGCCGAGCTGCGCTCGGCGATCCGCGCCAGCTTCCGGGTTCCGGACGGCTACGACGTGGTGATCGGCAATGGGTCGGATGAATTGATCGCGATGCTCACGCTGGTGACGGCACGTCCCGGCGCGGTGGTGCTTTCGCCCTGGCCGTCGTTCGTGATGTACGAAATGGGCGCGCGGCTGTCCGGCAGCCGCTTCGTCGGAGTTCCCCTGCGTGCTGATTTCACCCTCGACACCGAGGCGATGCTGGCGGCGATTGGCAGCGAGCGCCCGGCGCTAACCTTCATCGCCTACCCCAACAACCCGACCGGCAACTGCTACGAGACCGGCGCGATCGAGGCGATCATCGCCGCCGCGCCGGGGCTGGTGGTGGTCGACGAGGCCTACCAACCGTTCGCGCTCGACACCTGGATGCACCGCCTGCCCGAGTTCCCCAACCTGGCGGTGCTGCGCACCGTCTCCAAGCTCGGGATGGCCGGGCTGCGCATCGGCTACCTGAGCGCGGCCGCGCCGTGGCTGGCGGAACTCGAGAAGGTCAGGCCGCCCTACAACGTCGGCTCGCTCAACGAAGCCGGTGCGATCTTCGCCCTCGAACACCTGGCGGTGTTCGAGGCCCAGGCGGCCGAATTGCGTGCGGGGCGCACCACGCTGGCCCGGGAACTGGCCGCGATCCCCGGGGTCGAGGTGTTTCCGTCGCGGGCCAATTTCCTGCTCATCCGGGTCGCCGATGGCCCGGCGACCGCCGCTGGGCTGCGTAAACGCGGGGTTTTGATCCGCGACGTGGGTAAAATGCACCCGTTGCTGGGCAACTGCCTGCGATTGACGGTGAGCTACCCGCAGGAAAATGCCGCGCTGCTGGCGGCGTTGCGCGCTACGCAGCGCGCGGCGGGTGCATGAACCTGGGAGGTGAGGTGGTGAAACGTAGTGCAGAAGTGACCCGGATTACGGCCGAAACGCGGATTCGCGTGCGCGTCGATCTTGACGGCACCGGCCGCCGCGAACTGGCCACCGGCGTGCCGTTCCTCGATCACATGCTCGACCAGATCGCGCGTCACGGTCTGGTGGATCTCGAGGTGAGCGCCGAAGGCGACCTCCACATCGATGGCCACCACACCGTCGAGGACGTCGGGATCACGCTGGGCCAGGCGGTTGCCCAGGCGATCGGGGACCGCAAGGGTATCAATCGCTATGGCCATGCCTACGTGCCGCTCGACGAGGCGCTCTCACGGGTTGTGATCGATTTCTCGGGCCGGCCGGGACTGGAGTGGCAGGTCGAATTCGCGCGCGACATGATTGGCGCGTTCGAGGTTGACCTGGCCCACGAGTTCTTCCAGGGCTTCGTTAATCACGCCCTGGTTACCCTGCACATCGACAACCTGCGCGGCGCCAATGCCCATCACCAGTGTGAAACGGTGTTCAAGGCCTTCGCCCGGGCGCTGCGCACGGCGGTCGAATTCGATCCGCGGCGCGGCGAGGAGATTCCATCCACCAAGGGATCGCTGTGACGGGTTGGCTGCGAGGCTGCGGCACGAGCGCGGCCGGTGATGTCGTCGCCCGACTCGGGGCGGAGGGGGCGTATTGAGCCTGATCGTGGTCGTCGACTACGGCATGGGTAATCTGCGCTCGGTCGCCAAGGCGCTCGAGCACGTCGCACCGCAGGCACGGGTTGCCATAAGCGGCGACCCGGCACAGATCGACGCTGCCGACCGGGTGGTGTTACCCGGCCAGGGGGCGATGCCCGATTGCATGCGCAACCTCGAAGCCGCGGGGCTGCGCGAGGCGGTGCTCAGGGCCGCCGCGACCAGGCCGTTCATGGGAGTGTGCGTGGGCGAACAGATGCTCTTCGACGAGAGCGCCGAGGGGCCGACTCCGGGGCTGGGCGTGTTCGCCGGCCGGGTGCTGCGGTTTCCGCCGGAGGCGATGGTGCGTCCCGACGGCGCTCGCCTCAAGGTGCCGCACATGGGCTGGAACCAGGTCTGGCAGACGCGGCCCCACCCGCTGTGGGAAGGAATCGCCGATGGCTCCCACTTCTATTTCGTCCACAGCTACTACGCCGAGCCGGCCAACCCGCAGGCGCTGACCGTCGGCGAAAGCGAGCACGGTGTGCGCTTTACCTGTGCGGTGGCGCGCGATAACATTTTTGCAGCGCAGTTTCACCCCGAGAAGAGCGCAGCCGATGGGCTGCGGCTGTACCAGAATTTCTGCCACTGGAATCCCTAGCCGCAAGCGGCGCCGGATTCTCCCCGACCTCTCTTGATATTAAGTACGACGACCATGTTGCTCATACCGGCAATCGATCTCAAAGACGGTCACTGCGTACGCCTGAAGCAGGGCGACATGGATGAGGCCACGATCTTCTCGGTAGATCCGGCGCGAATGGCACGGCGTTGGGTCGAGGCCGGCGCCCGCCGCCTGCACCTGGTTGATCTCAACGGTGCGTTTGCCGGCCAGCCGCGCAATGGCGCCGCGATCAAGGCGATCATCGAGGAGGTCGGCACTCAGATTCCGGTCCAGCTCGGTGGCGGGATTCGCGACCTCGACACCATCGAACGCTACCTCGACGAGGGCTTGAGCTACGTGATCATCGGCACCGCCGCGGTCAAGAGCCCGGGGTTCCTGCACGACGCCTGCAGCGCTTTTCCGGGCCAGATCATCGTCGGCCTGGACGCGCGCGACGGCAAGGTCGCCACCGATGGCTGGAGCAAGCTGACCGGCCACGACGTACTCGACCTGGCGCGCAAGTTCCAGGGCTACGGCATCGAGGGAGTGATTTATACCGACATCGGGCGCGACGGCATGCTCTCGGGCGTGAACATCGAGGCAACCCAGCGCCTGGCGAGCGAACTGCTGGTGCCGGTGTTCGCCTCGGGCGGGGTCTCGAGCCTGGCCGATATCGAACAGCTCTGCGCCATCTCCCCCGACGGAGTGGCGGGCGTGATCCTCGGGCGCTCGCTCTACGAAGGAACGCTCGACTTTGCCACCGCCCAGGCGCTGGCCGACGAGCTCTCGGACTGACTGTGCTCACCAAGCGGATCATTCCGTGCCTTGACGTCACCGCTGGCCGGGTCGTCAAGGGCGTCAATTTCGTCGCCCTGCGCGATGCCGGCGACCCGGTCGAGATCGCCCGGCGCTACGACGAACAGGGCGCCGACGAACTGACTTTCCTCGACATCACGGCTTCGAGCGACGAGCGCGACATGATCCTGCACATGATCGAAGCGGTGGCCGACCAGGTGTTCATTCCGCTCACGGTGGGCGGCGGCGTGCGCGCAGTGGAGGATGTCCGCCGGCTGCTCAATGCCGGCGCCGACAAGGTGGCGATCAATACCGCTGGAATTCTCGATCCCGGCCTGCTCGAGCGCTCGGCGTCGCGCTATGGCTCGCAGTGCATCGTCTGCGCGATCGACGCCAAGGCCAGCGCTCCCGGGCGCTGGGAAGTGTTCACCCACGGCGGGCGCAGACCCACCGGGCTGGATGCCATCGAGTGGGCGCGACGGGTAACCGCGCTCGGAGTCGGGGAAATCCTGCTGACCAGCATGGATCGCGACGGTACCCGAGCTGGTTTCGACCTCGAGCTCACCCGGGCGGTGAGCGATGCGGTCACCATTCCGGTGATTGCCTCGGGTGGCGTGGGCACGCTCGAGCATCTCGCCGACGGGGTGACGATTGGTCGCGCCGACGCGGTACTGGCGGCGAGCATATTTCACTTCGGCGAATTTACCGTGGCCCAGGCCAAAGCAGTGATGGCGGCGCGCGGCATTCCGGTGCGTGAACTGTCGGGAGCGACCCAGTGAGCACGGCGCAGGCCGGCGGCGGCGCGGGATGGATCTCGCGGGTACGCTGGAACGATTCCGACCTGGTGGCCGCGATCGCCCAGGATGCAACCAGTGGCCGCGTGCTGATGATGGCGTGGATGAATCGCGAAGCGCTCGAGCGCACCGTGGCGACCCGCCAGGCGGTCTATTATTCGCGTTCGCGCGCCCGCCTCTGGGTCAAGGGCGAGGAATCGGGCAACATCCAGACAGTGCGTGAAATCCGGCTGGACTGCGATGGTGACGCGGTGCTGCTGCTGGTCGAACAGGCCGGTGGCGTGGCTTGCCACACCGGGCGCGAATCGTGTTTCTATAGCCGGCTGGAAAGCGAACAGTGGCAGATAGTTGATCCCGTGCGGGTTGATCCCGGGAGGCTCTACAAGTGAGTGCAGCCAAGCAGGATGGTGGTTCGGGCAGTGCCAAGGATGTCCTGGCGCGGCTGGCCGACGTGCTCGAAGCGCGCCGCCAGGGTGCCGATCCGGAGAGCTCGTATGTTGCGCGGCTGTTTCAGCGCGGCACCGACGCTATCCTGAAGAAGGTTGGCGAGGAGGCCACCGAAACCGTGATGGCAGCCAAGGATGGCGTGCCGGCGCGGATAGTTTCGGAAACAGCCGACTTATGGTTCCACACCATGATCATGCTCGCTCATTTCGACTTGCGACCGTCCGACGTGCTGGCCGAGCTCGAGCGCCGCGAGGGACTGTCGGGACTTGACGAGAAGGCGCAGCGGCGCTCGCCGTAACGCGACTGCGCAGGCGAATAAAGGAGCTGAAAGACATGGGCAACGCCAACGACCAATGCCTTTTTTGCCGGATCGGCCGGGGCGAGATTCCGTGCCGCAAGGTCTACGAGGACGACGAAATCCTCGCCTTCCACGATATCAATCCGAGCGCGCCGGTGCATTTCCTGGTCATACCCAAGAGGCACCTCGAGAACCTCTATGACGCCGATCTGGCGCATGCCGGGATGCTGGGCCGGATGATGGGCAGGATCGGGGAACTGGCCCGGTCATTGGGCGCCACCGACGGGTTCAGGGTCGTGGTCAACAACGGCAGGGTCGGCAGGCAGGAGGTGTATCATCTTCACATGCATGTGATCGGCGGTCCCGAGCCATTGGGTTCAGGGATTAAGCGCACGTAGAAGGGAGTTGATGTATGGGTTCATTCAGTATCTGGCACTGGCTGATTGTGCTGGTAATAGTGATGATGGTCTTTGGCACCAAGAAACTGCGCAACATGGGCAGTGACCTTGGCGGCGCCGTCAAGGGCTTCAAGGAAGGCATGAAGGAAGGCTCGGAGAAGACGGCCGATTCGGAAGCGTCGCAGTCGGGCAAGACCATCGACGTCGACGCCAAAGAAAAGCGCTGACGGCTTGGCGTGGTCGCGGGCACGGTGTCGATCCGGGCTCGCCTGGTCGAGCGGCCTGTTACGGTCGCTCTTTGCGTTTCTGAGACCCAATGTTTGACGTTGCCTTTTCCGAACTCCTGATCGCCTCGGTGATCGCGCTGATCGTCATCGGACCTGAGCGCCTGCCCAAGGTCGCGCGCCAGGCCGGGGAGTGGCTCGGGAAGATCCAGCGCTACGTCAACGACGTCAAGTCCGATGTCGGGCGCCAGATGGAGATCGAGGAACTGCGCCGGATGCAGACGGAGATCACCGAGGTGGCGCACGACCTCAAGAAATCGGTCGAGAAGGGCGCCGCCGAAGTGCAGCAGGAGGTCGATTCACTGAATGCGGCGCTCGAGGGTGAACCGGAGGCGGAATACCAGCCGACCGACTGGAACACCGTCTACGCCGTGCGCCAGACGCGCGACCGCTTGCGTGAACGGCGCGAGGCCCGCGACGCCGAACTCGGGCGCAAGCGCCGCAAGCTTCCCCAGCGCCAGGCGCACCTATGAGCGAGCAAGAGAACTTCTTCTCCCACCTGGTCGAGCTGCGCGACCGGCTGGTCAAGTCGCTGGTGGTGGTGATGGTGCTGTTCGCCGTCTGCTTCTATTTTTCCGGCGAGATCATGAAGTTTCTCTCGCTGCCCCTGTACCAGGTCCTGCCGGCCGGGAGCAGGCCGATCTTCACTGACCAGGCCGGGGCCTTCTTCACCCTGACCAAGGTCGCGTTCCTTTCGGCCGTGCTGTTGGCCCTGCCGTGGATCCTCTACCAGGCGTGGTCGTTCGTCGCGCCGGGGCTCTACGAGCATGAGCGCCGTTTTGCCCTGCCATTGATCGTTTCCAGCGTCTTCTTCCTGCTCGTCGGGATCGCGTTCGCGTATACCTTCGTGTTGCCGGCAGCCTACCGGTTCTTCATCACCATGTCGGAGCGCACCGGCGCCGAGACCCTCCAGGATCTGCAAAAGTACTGGGACTTCACCTTGGCGATCTTCTTCGGCTTCGGCCTGACCTTCGAAGTCCCGGTGGTGCAGATGTTGCTGCTCAAATCCGGCTTGGTCAGCGTCGAGCAGATGAAGGCGGCACGGCGCTACGTCGTCGTCGGGGCCTTCGTGGTCGCAGCCGTGCTCACCCCGCCGGACGTGATCTCGCAGTTCATGCTGGCGGTGCCGCTGTGCCTGCTCTACGAGCTGGGCATTGGGTTCGGCCGCTTCGTCAAGGCGCGCAGCAGTACGC
This sequence comes from Burkholderiaceae bacterium, assembly GCA_019428955.1. Classification (GTDB taxonomy): domain Bacteria; phylum Pseudomonadota; class Gammaproteobacteria; order Burkholderiales; family Burkholderiaceae_E; genus JAGXFR01. The sequence continues at coordinate 8,639 of JAHYJF010000001.1, read as the reverse complement.
CGGAACTCGAAGACGAACCCACCGAGGTTTGAGCGCTCGGGAGGATACTCGCCTAGCGCGGTCGTGATTCCTGGGGGCGGGGGCGTTTGCCGACCACGATCCGGATGTCGCTGCGCTGGTTGTCGCGCACGAACCGGAAGGTGGCGGTCGTACCCGGTGCCAGCTTGGCGATCATATCGAGCATGGTCGTGGTGTTCTTGACCGCGAGGCCGTTTACCGCGACCAGGATGTCGCCGACCCTGACCCCCGCCTTTTCGGCCGGGCCGCCGCGCACCAGGCCGGCGATCACCGCTCCTTCGGTGAGCGGCAGCTGGAAGGCCTCGGCCAGCTCCGGCGTGAGATCCTGGGGCTCGACACCGATGAAGCCGCGGGTCACGGCGCCGTCGCGAACCAGTTGTTCCATCACGTGCAGCGCGCTGCTGGCCGGGGTCGCGAAGCCGATGCCGAGCGAGCCGCCGCTGGGCGAATAGATCGCCGTGTTGATCCCGAGCAGCCGGCCCTCGGCGTCGACCAGCGCGCCGCCCGAGTTGCCGGGATTGATCGCCGCATCGGTCTGGATGAAGTTCTCGAAGGTGTTGATGCCGAGCTGGCTGCGACCGAGCGCGCTGATGATGCCCATCGTGACCGTCTGGCCCACCCCGAACGGGTTGCCGATGGCCAGCACCACGTCCCCGACCCTGGCGTCCTCGGACTTGCCGAATGCGATCGCCGGCAGGTCGAGCATTGCGACCCGCAATACCGCCAGGTCGGTGTCTGGGTCGCTGCCGACGACGCCGGCTCGGGTGCGCCGGCCGTCGGAGAGCAGCACTTCGATCTCATCGGCCGATGCGACGACATGGTGGTTGGTGAGAATCAGGCCATCGCTAGCCACGATCACCCCCGAGCCCAGGCTGAAAGTCGGTTGGGGTTGGGCGAACTGTTCACCGAAGAAACGCCTGAAACGGGGGTCGTCGCCGGTCTCGCCATCGGGCTCCTCAAGCGCCTTGCTGGTGAAGATGTTGACCACCGAAGGGATCGCCCGCTGCGCCGCGCCGCTATATGACAGAATGGCGTCGTGACGTTCGTTGCCGGATTGAGCCATCCTGGTAGCCGGCCACCAGGCGGGCCAAGGGCTTATCGACAGCCATTGCGGACGAACGATTGCGACGACGAACAGCACCGCCAGTACGATCACGACGGCTTGGGCGAAGGTCAACCAGAGCTTTCTTAGCATGACGACAAAGAACCGGGATTCCAGTGTGGTGGCGGTGCCGAGCGCGGCGCTGGAGCAGGTTTTGGCTCAGATCATGGAGCCCGACTCCTTCGAGGATTATTGCCCAAACGGCTTGCAGGTGGAAGGAAGGCCGCAGGTGCGCCGGCTGGTGAGCGCCGTGACCGCGAGCGCCGCGACGATCTGCCGTGCCGCGGCTTTGCGTGCCGACGCATTGCTGGTGCACCATGGACTGTTCTGGCGCGGCGATGACCAGCGTCTCACCGGGTTCAGGTTCAGACGGGTGCGTCTGCTGATCGAGCATGGCATCGGCCTGCACTCTTATCACCTGCCGCTCGACGCCCATCCCGAACTCGGCAACAACGCCTGTCTTGCGCGGGTGATGGGCTGGCGCCTCGACGGCCGGGCCGGGCGCTACGGCCTGCTGTCGATCACCGAATTCACTCGTAGCGTGAGTGCGCGCTCGCTCGCCACCCGCCTGCGCCAGCGCCTCGGGCGCCCGCCCCTGGTGGTCGGCGCCAGCGAACGCCCGATCCGCCGCCTGATATGGTGCACCGGGGCGGCCCAGGACGAGATCGAGGAAGCGATCGCCCTGGGGGCCGACGCTTTCGTCAGCGGCGAAATCTCCGAGCGCACCACCCACATGGCGCGCGAAGCCGGAATCGTCTACTTCGCCGCCGGCCACCATGCAACTGAACGTTACGGGGTAAAGGCGCTGGGCGAGGCGGTCGCCGCGCAGCTGGGAATCTGGCACGGTTTCGTCGACGACGACAATCCGGCTTGAAATGCCGGTGGGCCGCCAAACCCTTGCATAATCCACGGGTACGGTCGAACAGGCTAGGATTTATGGTTGCATCAAACAGCGGGAACTCAACGATGGGTGATTCCGAAGAAAAGGTCGACTCCTCCCGGCGTACCGCGATCGGGGTTACGTGTGCCATTGGCGCCGCCGGCGGCGTTGCGGCCGCGATCCCGTTTGTAAGTACTTTCGCTCCCTCGGAGCGCGCCCGGGCGGCAGGTGCCCCGGTCGAGGTGGATATCAGCGAGATCCAGCCCGGCGAACTCAAGCGCGTCGAGTGGCGGGGCAAGCCGGTCTGGGTGCTGCGCCGCACCCCCGAGATGCTCGCGTCGCTGAAGAAGACCGACTCCGAGGTGGCCGACCCGAAATCGGTCCGAGATCCCGGCAACACCCCCGAATATGCGCGCAACGAGTACCGCTCGATCAAGCCCGAATATCTTGTCGTGGTTGGCATCTGCACCCATCTCGGCTGCTCGCCCAGCGATCGGCTCGCGCCCGGGCCGCAGCCTTCGCTCCCCGATGACTGGCAGGGTGGGTTCCTGTGCCCATGTCACGGATCAACCTTCGATCTTGCCGGACGCGTGTTCAAGAACAAGCCGGCTCCTGACAACCTCCCGGTGCCGCCCTACCAATACGTGTCGGATACGCGCCTGCGCATCGGCAGTGACGACAAGGCCTGACCACGCGGGTCTGAGCCGGGAGCGGCGCACGAGCACTACCCCGACAGCACCCATGACCTGATCCGAGGGACACCAAGATGGCGCAGGAAAACCAAGTGGAGACCACCGGCCTGATGGGCTGGATCGATCAGCGTTTCCCGCTGACGAAGATGTTCAAGGAGCACATGTCGGAGTACTACGCTCCGAAGAACTTCAACTTCTGGTACTTCTTCGGCGTGCTGGCGATGGTCGTGATGGGACTGCAGATCGTCACCGGCATCTTCCTGACGATGCACTACAAGCCCGATGCGGCGCTCGCGTTCCAGTCGGTCGAGTACATCATGCGCGACGTGCCCTGGGGATGGCTGATCCGCTATCTCCATTCAACCGGCGCATCGGCATTCTTCATCGTGGTCTACCTGCACATGTTCCGCGGACTGCTCTACGGGTCCTACCGCAAGCCGCGTGAACTGATCTGGCTGATGGGTTGCGGGCTGTTCCTGATCCTGATGGCCGAGGCCTTCATGGGTTACCTGCTGCCCTGGGGCCAGATGTCGTTCTGGGGCGCGCAGGTGATCGTCAACATGTTCTCCTCGATCCCCTACATCGGCGAGGAGCTTTCGATCTGGATCCGCGGTGATTTCGTGGTTTCCGACGCCACCCTCAACCGCTTCTTCGCATTCCACGTCGCGACCATCCCCCTGATTCTGGTGGGAGTGGTGGCCGGGCACATCATCGCGCTGCACCACGTGGGCTCGAACAATCCCGACGGAATCGAGATCAAGGAGAAGAAGGGGCCCGATGGCATCCCGCTCGACGGGATTGCGTTCCACCCCTACTACAGCGTCCATGACACCCTCGGAGTCGCGGTCTTCCTGTTCCTGTTTTCGGCGGTGGTGTTCTTCGGACCGGAATTCGGCGGTTATTTCCTCGAATACAACAACTTCTACCCGGCCAATCCGCTGCAGACCCCGGCGCACATCGCCCCGGTCTGGTACTTCACGCCGTTCTATTCGATCCTGCGCGCGATCACCGACGAGTTCATGTTCCGCTGGCTGGTCCCGTTCTTCGGGGCATACGCGGTGCTGGTGCTGCTGACCACACGCAGCCTGCTGGCCAAGGTTGCGACCGTGGCCATCACGGTTGGGCTGACGGTGGGCTTCTTCATCATCGACGCCAAGTTCTGGGGCGTGGTTGCGATGTTCTCGGCGGTGATGGTGCTGTTCGCGCTGCCCTGGCTCGATCGCAGCCCGGCCAAGTCGATGCGTTATCGCCCCCGCTGGCACACCGTGGTGCTGGGCGTGTTCGTCGTCGTGTTCGTAACTCTCGGCTTCTTTGGCGTGCAGCCGGTTTCGCCGCTCGGCACCCTGCTCTCGCAGATCGCGACTATGTGCTATTTCGGGTTCTTCCTGCTGATGCCGTGGTGGAGCACGCTGGGCTCGTTCAGGGCGATCCCGGAGCGCGTGGTCTTTCGGGCACATTGAACCCGCCGGCGCGAACGTGCACTGGAGAAAGATGGAGATGATGAAAAATTCGATGCGCCAGGCAGTGACAGCGGCCTTGCTGGCGGTGGCGACGATACTGCCGCTGCAGGCTGGGGCGAGCGAAGCGGGCTTGCCGCTCGATCGTTTCCCGACCGACAAGCTCAACGACCAGGTCGCACTGCAGAACGGCGCCAAGCTGTTCGTGAATTACTGCCTCAACTGCCACGCAGCCGCGGTAATGCGCTACAACCGGCTGACCGATCTTGGCCTGACCGAGGAACAGATCCGTTCCAACCTGATGCTGGCCGGGGAAAAGGTTGGCGAGCAGATGAAGACCGCGATGTCACCGGCCGACGCCAGGGAGTGGTTTGGCGCGACGCCGCCAGACCTGTCGCTGATCGCGCGGGCCCGCGCCTCGGGTGGCGGTTCGGGCGCCGACTGGCTTTATACCTACCTGCGCTCCTACTACCGGGACGCCAGCCGGCCGACTGGCTGGAACAATGCGGTGTTCCCCAACGTCGGGATGCCGCACGTCTTCTGGGAACTCCAGGGGGAGCGGGGAGCCACGATCGAGGAGGTGATGGCGGTCAAGGACGCTGCTTCGGGCCGGGTGGCCGGTTTCGTGCGCGTGGCGACCAGCTATGATCGCAATGGCGTCGCCAGCGAGAAGACCGAGCAGGTCACCGGGCCTGATGCCCAGCCTGGCCGCAAGATCAAGTTCGGCGCTGCCCAGGGGGGCAAGCTCGACACGCCCTCGTACGACGCCGCTGTTGCCGACCTGGTCGCCTACCTGACCTACATGGCCGACCCCAGCGCACACACCAGGACCCGGGTCGGCGTCTGGGTGCTGCTGTTCCTGGCCATATTTGCCGCTGCCGCCTGGAATCTCAACCGGGTGTACTGGCGAGACGTCCACTAGCGCGCCAAAGAGCGGATTTGATGCATCAACCGGTGGGGCGAGTAGAATCGCGCCTCTACCGAGATTCCAAGAGACAAGGGGAAACACCCGCCATGATGGTCCTGTATTCCGGAACTACCTGCCCGTTCAGTCAGCGTTGCCGCTTTGTCCTGTTCGAGAAGGGGATGGATTTCGAGATCCGCGACGTTGATCTTTACAACAAGCCGGAGGATATCTCGATAATGAATCCCTATGGCCAGGTGCCGATCCTGGTCGAACGGGACCTGATCCTGTACGAATCGAACATCATAAATGAGTACATCGACGAGCGTTTCCCGCATCCGCAGCTGATGCCCGCAGATCCGGTGATGCGGGCGCGGGCGCGCTTGTTCCTGTTCAATTTCGAGCGCGAGTTGTTTGCGCACGTTCAGCAGCTCGAGCGTCGCGACCAGACCCGCGACCTGGCCAAGCTGGTCGAACACGCCCGCACCCAGATTCGGGACCGCCTGACCCAGCTCTCGCCGATCTTCATCAAGAACAAGCACATGCTGGGCGACGATTTCTCGATGCTCGACGTCGCCATCGCGCCGTTGCTCTGGCGGCTCGACCACTACGGCATTGAGATGCCCAAGAGTGCCGCGCCGCTGCTGCGTTATGCCGAACGCCTGTTTTCGCGCCCGGCCTTCATCGAGGCGCTGACACCTTCCGAGAAGGTGATGCGCCGCTGATCTCTGCCCTGGGGCGCCGCGCCCCGGACCGATAGCCGGTTCGCCAGTCGCGGCGCCACAAATGGGGATTCGATGGAACCGACCTCGACCAAGCCTTACCTGATCCGCGCCATCAATGAGTGGTGCATCGACAATGGCTTCACGCCATATCTGGCGGTTTCGGTCGACGAACGCACCAATGTGCCGCGTGAGCATGTCCACGACGGTGAGATCGTGCTCAACGTAGCCGGTTCGGCCACCAACCGGTTGGTGTTCGGCAATGAGTGGATTGAATTCCAGGCGAGATTCGGCGGCGTGTCGCGGGAATTGCTGGTTCCGGTCGACCGGGTCAGCGCAATCTATTCGCGTGAGAGCGGACACGGCATGGCATTCGAGGTCGATGACCTGGCGGCAATCGCCACCGGCTCCGACGCCGACGACCAGCCCGCGCCCGGAGCGGAAGGCGCCCAGGAATTGCGCAGCGTCGAGCCTGGCAGCGCGCCAGGCAAGGAAACTGACAACGGGAGCGGTGACGAAGTTCCGCCGCCGCCGCGCGGTCGCGGCAAGCCCAAACTGACCAGGATCAAGTAGCCGGCTTAGCTCAGTTGGTAGAGCAACCGCCTTGTAAGCGGTAGGTCGCCCGTTCGAGTCGGGCAGTCGGCACCAATCTCAAGCCCGGTGCGCCAGCCCTATCTCTGGTGCGGCGGCTTGTTGCCCTCGTCGACCGCCTTGCCGTCGGCGTAGGCGTGCATCGCCCGGCGCAGAGTCTGCATCTGGATGCGAAAATTGGTGCATCCGGAACACATCATCAGATGGGTCTGCAAACGTAACCGCTCTGCCAGTCCCAGCCGGCGTTCCATCTCCTGGGAGCACAACTCCGTTACTTCCCTGCAGTTCAGCATGTCATTCCCTCCCCAGGTCGGCCCCATCCGGCTTCCATGCAACTGCGCAGCTTCAGGCGTGCGCGGTGCAGGATCACGTGACAGTTGCTGGTGGTGATCGCCAACTGTTCACAGATCTCGCTTGACTCAAGGCCGAGAAACTCGCGCATCATGAACACCCGGATGGTGTTGGGCGGCAGGTGATCGAGGCAAGCCTCGAAGACTCTCCAGAACTGCCTGGTCTGCATCGCCTCGTCGGGATTCGGCCAGGCGAGGGGCCGCAGCCCGTCACGCCACGCACCCTTTTCGTTGAACAGCGTCTCCAAATTGGCTTGCCAGTCTTCGTCGTCGCCCACCAGGCTGGGTATCGATACGGTTCTCTTGGCCTGTCGGAAATGGTCGATGATGCGATTGCGCAGGATCGCGAAAACCCAAGTCTTCAAAGTCGAATTCCCAGCAAATTCCGATGAATGCCGTAGCGCCGCCTCGATCGATTCCTGAACCACGTCCTCGGCGGCTGCGTCATCGCGCATCTGCAACTGTGCGAAACGCAGCATGTCCGAGCGTAACGCGATGAGTGCCTCGGCGCTGATGCCGGCCGCCACCCGAGCGGTGGCGGACAATGGGGGTGACGAGGCCGGCGAGTTCGGCATTCATTTCCCCCGGGAACTCTGTGCTTCATTCCTTGCCGCACTGTAACTCGACACGCAGTATGGCACCACAAAATTGAGCGCCACCTGCCATAGGGTGACCGGGCGCAGGGCCCAAAGCTGCGCGCCATGATTGATGAGGTTGAGCACCGTCCCGACCACCAGCGCGACTTTGAGCGCCTCCCACACGATCCGCGGTTCAGCCATGCAGCGCGCGACGTGCCACCGTCGCCGGGTGGGGCTAGCGGTCTCGAGGGCTGGTTCTGAATTCACCACTGACACGGTCGTGTTCATCCGAATTGGAACTCATGAGACGAACCGGGCGCAAATATTCTTACGCCCTGGTTCGGGCCGGGTGTAATGATTGTAGTGGGCGCTCCGTCTATCAGGAAACCCGATCCTGGAGCGCCCATGCACGCCACCCTCCCGTTGCTCTTCAAAACCGATTTCCCGAGGATTGAGCGCGGTACTCTCAACACCCTCCAGGTCAGCCTGGGCTACCGCTGCAACCAGAGTTGCGTGCACTGCCACGTCAACGCCGGGCCGAATCGGACCGAAGAGATGTCTGGCGACACCATCGCCGCGGTGGTCGCTTTCCTCACCGCCAGCCCCGAGGTCCGGACGCTCGATCTGACGGGCGGCGCACCGGAACTCAACCGGCACTTCCGTGGGCTCGTGATCGCGGCGCGGGCGCGCGGAGTGCACGTGATCGATCGCTGCAACCTGACCATTCTCGAAGAGCCCGGTCAGGAAGACCTTGCGGACTTCCTGGCGGCCCATGGCGTCGAGGTCGTGGCGTCGCTGCCCTGCTATCTGTCCGACAACGTCGACCGCCAGCGCGGCGCCGGGACTTTCGACGCCAGCATGCGCGCCCTGGAGCGCTTGAATGCGCTCGGCTACGGCAAGCCCGGCTCCGGCCTGACCCTGAACCTGGTCTACAACCCGCAGGGCGCCATGCTGCCACCGCCCCAGGAGAAGCTGGAAGGCGACTACAAGCGCCACCTCGCCGAGCACTTTGGCGTCGTGTTCAATCGACTGTTCACGCTGGCCAACATGCCGATCCAGCGGTTCGGCTCGATGCTGGTGTCCAAGGGACAGTTCAACAGCTACATGACACTGCTGCGCAGTGCCCACCGCGAGGACAACCTGGGTGGCGTGATGTGCCGCAGCCTCGTGAGCGTGGACTGGCAGGGCTACCTCTACGACTGCGACTTCAACCAACAGCTCGGACTGGCCATCGGCACCGCCGGCAAACCGCGACTGCATCTGAGCGAGATCACCGCCAGCCGGCTTGAAGATCTGCCGATCCGGGTCGCCGACCATTGCTTCGGCTGCACCGCAGGGCAGGGTT